>NZ_JBBMMD010000025.1:0-13548 GCF_037844525.1 Tepidibacter sp. Z1-5
TTCAGTTCCGAGCTTTTCATAAATAATACCACCTTTCTTATTTTAGAGTACTTGTCGAATGGTAATTCTTTTATAAGAATATGGTATTATTTTTTTGTCTTTTATGCTATGGTAAAAATAGGGGATTAAGTTTTAATTTATAATAGAGTTGCTAATATTAAAACTATCTATACAAATGTTAGTGAATACTTTTAGATATTTTGACTAATATAACTTAGGTTTTATCGTTTAATATTCCGTTGAAAAATTTGAGTGTTTGACCGTAGGGAGTTTCTCNCGCGGTATTTGTATAGATAGTTTTTAATAACCCACAGACCCTAAAAAAATAACACAGATTTCGTTTGTACGAAATTTAGGTAGCTAACATTTTAATAAGCAGCATTTTTAAATTTAGCTATCTAGATTTTATAAAGGGATTCAAAAAAACATATATAATTACATTCTAGTGTATAGTTTTAAAAAATTACAAATCAAAAGGGTGATTGGTATGCTAAATAAATTTGTGCCAGAAGATTTTATAGTTCCACAAAAACTAGAAACTGAAATATTCAGACTCAGAATGCTAACAACTGATGATGTTGAAAAAGATTATGAGGCTGTAATGTCAAGTAGAGAACATTTATTAACTCTAGCAGATGAAGATAATGAGTATGCATGGCCAAGAGAACATATGACAATTGAAGAAAATTTAGAAGATTTACAAAGACATCAAAATGAGTTTTTAGAGAGAACAGCATTTGCATATACAGTAATGAGTTTAGATGAAAAGATATGCTTAGGGTGTGTTTATATAAATCAAAGTGAAAAAAAGAATTTTGATGCAGAAGTATATTTATGGGCAAGATTAAGTGAAATAGAAAATGGACTGGAAGAAATACTTTTTGAAACAGTTAAAAAGTGGATTAAGGAGAACTGGCCTTTTAAAAATGTGATTTATCCAGGTCGTTAAATATAGTGAAAATATGGAGGTTATATTATGGAAAAAGAAAAAAAGAATTGTCCAGAATGTGGTTGTACAGAAATAGGAGAAGGTGAATTTAGTGGATATGCTAATCTTAGACCAGTTAATTCTATAATTGCTTCTTCACCAGTTACAGCAGAAGTATGTACTAACTGTGGTTATATATTAAATATGAGGGTAGAAAGACCAGAAAAATTTAAAAAATCTCTTATATAGATAATTTACAATAAAAGATATTATTAATAAAATTATAAGGGAAAAGTGTATTTGTACATAAAAAAGAATCAAAAAAATTTTATGATTCTTTATCTATGGGGTTATTAATTGATTAAAAGTAAGATTAATAAGTTTTAAACTGAATATATTTACATAAAAAGTGTGCGTAGTTTATTCAACTTCGCACACTTTAAATTAGGCTTCCTTATCATTACATCCAACTATAACCTTTAAAGCTCTTTTCTTTATCTCGAATGTAGCAGGGAATGTGCCTCCGTTTTCACCATCTACATCTATAAGTAAATTTTCCTTATTTAAGCAATCTACCTTTAAGTTATCAGTTTGGAGATATACTACATTAGGGTCGTTTATATGTTCTCCTGAGAATATCTTTAAAAACACTCCAGCTGTATTTAAAGGATAAGATTTTTTGATTATACATACATCGAATAATCCATCGTCTATATCAGCCTTTGGTGCGAAGTTTGTGAAGCCTCCTGCTGATTTAGAATTTAAAACTAAAAATAAAAGAGCTTCAGTTTCTAGAACTTCATTATCGCATTCAAATCTGAATTTAAGTGTTTCAAATAACTGCTTTGGAACTTCTTTTATACCTTGAGCATAATATGCAAAGCTTCCAAATGCAGTCTTTGATTTAACAGGAGTTTTAATAGCGATATCGGCTAAAAGACCAGAGGCTGCAACGTTTATAAAGTACTTATCATTGACCTTACATAAATCTATTTCCTTTACAGTATTATTTCTAATAATAGAACATACTCCCTCAATTGATGTTGGAAGATTTAAGTATTTTCCAAGATCATTAACAGTTCCAGCTGGAAGGATTAAAAGTGGAACATCTATGTTATTTTTAGCTACTGCATTTATAACATTATTGACAGTTCCATCTCCTCCGACTATTATCAATAAATCGTAATTTTCATCTTTCATTTTTGAAACTTCACTAGAGTAGTCAAAGTCTATAGTAGTATCTACTTTATCAACTTCTTTTAATGTATTATCAAGTATTAATCTCCCGACTATAATTTCTAAATTCTTTTGAAGTGTTTGGGTTCCTGAAGACGGATTGTTTATTATTTTGACTTTCATTATCTATTGATGAATGAAGCGCCTAGATATTTTTTAATATCTTCATCAGAACTGAAAAAGTCTATTAAAATTTCTTTACCCGTTTCTTCAAAATGAACCAAAACTTCACAATCCCCATTCAAAAAGAATTTTTTAACTGTGCTTTCTTTGATTTCTCTTACTTTTATTAGATCTTTTTTCTTTTTTTCATAGTCTTTTACAAAATAAGAACCGAGTGGTCTTATAACTTTTGTGTATCTATTCATGAAATACCTCCAATTGCAAATTAAAATTTGATATAATATTTTAGGTTATTAAAATATTATATCAAGGAGAGAGTCTAATGCCTAGTATAAAAAAGAATGATATCAACTTAGGAATAGATTATTGCTTAGAAAACGATCTTTTTAAAGAACTCAATTATTTATATAATAGTATACCCAATGGAGACTGTATAGGATGTGGAAAATGTTGTATGGAGTCTGTTGGAGCGAATTTAGTAGAATTTTTAAATATATACAATTATTTAAACAAAAATAAAAATATACATAATAGAGTTATGGAAAAAATACTAGATTATTATTTCCTAGAGTACAAGGAAAAGATGCCATGTCCATTTAAAGATTCTAATAATATGTGTTTGATATATGAGGTAAGGCCTCTTAATTGTAGGATATATGGACATTGGAAAAAAGAAGATTACAATAAAAATTATCAGAGAATAAAAAAAGATAATATAGAATTTGCAAGATATATGAAAGAAGAGCATAATATTAAGATAGATGAGAATATATTAAACTACAAGATAGAGTATTGTGAAAAGTTTAAGCCGAGTTTAGATTATATGAACAAAGATGAGAGAATGAAGTATTATGATAAAGGGATAGTTATAGATTCGAAGCTTTATTCTAAAGGAATAATGGATATTGATTTTAGGGATAGAGGAATTGTAGAGTATTTTATAGAATCTATCTTCTTTAACAATGTTGCAAGTAATATAAGAATGAACATAACCAAGAATAATTCATATAAGGTACTAAAAAGAGTTAAAGCTCTTGTGCTATAGAAAATTATAATATTTTTGTTTTGTGGAGAACTTGTTAAGAAAGAGATACTTGAGACTATTTTTGAGCAATAAAGCCTGTAAGGATCGTTGGCGACATGAGTCACCGAGTTAGCGAGTAGACGAATTTTTTGTTTTAAGAAAAGAGGTATAGTATGGAACTAGAGAAAATTAAAGGACATAGCTATTATATAAAGGGAGGAACTAATTCTGGTGTTTATGTATTTAAGGATAAATATGTACTCATTATAGATCCTGGGCTTTCAAATTCTAGAGCGCATAGACTTATAAAGTTATTTGACAGCAAGGGGCTTCGTGTAAAGTATATATTAAATACTCATGAACACTCAGATCACTATGGAGCAAGTAAGGTATTATTAGATAATTATACTGGAGCAAAGGCTATATCATCAAATCATGCAAAAACTTTTATAGATAATCCATACTTGTTTTCAACTTATGTATATGGTGGTAGATCTAATAAACTGCTTGATGATTATTTCAAGAATAGAGAGAACAAGTTTAATATAGATGAAGTAATTTGTGAGGGTGAAATTAAGCTAAATAATGAGAAATTTGAAATAATAGAACTTAAAGGTCATAGTATAGGATCGATAGGGGTATTAACAGAGGATAAGGTATTATATCTTGGAGACTCTTTATTTAATGAGAGTATTTTAGAAAAATATAATTTTCCTTTTTTATTTGATATATCTGAGCAGTTAAACACTCTAGATAAGATAAAAGAAATTGACTTTGACTTTTGTGTTATGGGTCATTCAAAGGCTTTACTGGATAAAGAAGAGGTTGTAAAATTAACAGAGATAAATAAAGAGGTTATATATAAATATTTAAATCAAATAAGAGAGTTTCTTACTACTCCTTATACTAGAGAAGATTTATTAAAAGATATTATAGAATATAACGAGCTTAAGCTAAATTATAAAGAATATTATTTTTCAAATTCTACATTGTCTTCTATGATTTCGTATCTTGTAGAAGGTGAAGAAATAGATTATCAATTCGAAAACGGGAAGATGTATTATTTTATGAATTCAAAACTATAAGTGGATAAAATCATAAAATAATAGAATAATGTTGTAAAATATAATGGGAAATTTTAAGTAATTGTAGTTAATATTATATACTTTGTGTTAAAATATATTGGGGAATTACAACAATGAAAATACAGGCTAGAGGGTGATTTTAATGGAATTAAGAGAATGGAAAACTATATTAACTCCATATGAATATGCAGTAGAGGAGTTAAAAGTTAAATTCAAAAACATTAGAAAAGAACTTAGAAATAATGGAGAATATTCTCCCATAGAATTTGTAACTGGAAGAGTAAAAAAGATATCATCTATTATAGCAAAAGCAAAAAAACTTGATGTTAATATGGATGAAATAGAAGAGAAGATAGAGGATATAGCTGGACTTAGAATTATGTGCCAGTTTGTTGAGGATATATATAGTCTTGTGAGTTTAATAAAAAGTAGAAAAGATATGGCAGTAGTGTATGAAAAAGACTATATAGAAAATTATAAGAACAGTGGTTATAGAAGTTATCATATAATTATAAAATATCCTATACAGACAGCTATGGGATTAAAAGAGATTTTAGCTGAGATTCAAATAAGAACTCTTGCTATGAATTTTTGGGGAACTATAGAGCATTCTTTAAAATATAAATATCAACAGGATATACCTGAAGATATAGCTAATAGATTAAGACGCGCAGGAGATGCGGCGTTTTTACTTGATCAAGAAATGAGCGAAATAAGAGAAGAGATAATGAGAGCTCAAGTTATGTTTGAAATGAAGTCGCTTACAGTTAAAGACATACTTGATAGTATTAGAAAGTTATATATTTTAGGAGAAACTGAAAAAGCTTTAGATTTTCAAGGAAGACTTGATAAGATAAACGATATAGAGGATATAAAAGAAATTATAATGTTAAGAAGTGAGATAGATTATATATTAGATAAATACGATAAAAATTAAGTTGAATGTGCTTATAAATTAGTTATAAGCACATTTTCAATGTTAGAGCACTAGACAAGATAAGGATGACTTAGTAAAATCTTTAGGATAATACAAATACATAAGAGAAAAAATAGTAAAAAGTCTTTTAAATAAATACAAAGACGTAACATATAAAAAAGGTGAGTGATAAAATTTGGCTATTTATGCAATCGGAGACCTACACCTGAGTAAGGTAGTAGACAAGCCAATGGATATATTTGGAGAAAATTGGATAGGGCATAAAGAAAAGATAATAGCTGATTGGAAAGAAAAGGTTATGTCCCAAGATATTGTACTTATAGTTGGAGATACTTCTTGGGGAATGAACTTAAATCAAGCTATTCCAGACCTTGATGATATAAATGAACTAGAAGGCAAGAAAATAGTAGTAAAAGGAAATCACGACTACTGGTGGAGTTCAATAAGCAAGTTAAATAAGCTTTATGATAACATGAAATTTATCCAAAATAATTTTTATGAGTATGAAGACTATGCTATATGCGGAACAAGAGGGTGGCTTTGCCCTAATGAAGTGAAATTTGATGAAGATGATGAAAAGGTGTATAAAAGAGAAGTACAAAGACTTAAAATGTCTCTTGAGGGTGCTAAAAAAGCTGGATTCAATAAATTTATAGTGATAACTCACTATCCGCCGACTAATGATAAGCTAGAAGAATCTGAGTTTACTAAAATATATGAGGAATATAATGTAGAAAAGGTTATATATGGACATTTGCACGGAAAAGAATGGTTTAAGGTAGGGCTTCAAGGTGAAAGAAATAATGTAGAATATTATTTGGCATCGTGTGATTATACGGATTTTAAATTAGTTAAAATAATGGACTAGAGAAAGAGAATTTTTTACAACTAGAGTTTTCTGGTTAATCGAAAAACCACGCTCGTTGAAATATCGCTATATTAGTTGACATTTTAATAAAACTATATAGTATTCTATGCTGATATGATAAAGTTAATAAATGTGAAATATAAAAAATATACTAAATAAAAAATAAAGATCATGATGTAGAGTAGATGGATAAATTTACTGCACATGGTCTTTTTTAGTAAGTTTTGGTATAATTAAATAGTTAGGACTTTATCAGAGGAAAGTGATTCGAAGATTTGAAATATTCAAAATGTTATTGCAAATCTTACTTGATTAGTGATGTTAAATTTTATATAGGAGGATGTATATGAATAATAAAAATTATAAAAAAAATATTATGCGAATATCTATTTTTTTTATATCATTATTTCTATTAACAACTCTCATATTAGTAAAAAACAATTTAGATATAGATACTGGTGATTTCATTTTGGAAGGGATATGTTTTATAATGACTACAATTGGTTTTATTATCTCACTAGAACTTAAAATAAAGTCATTAAGTTTTGGATGTGCAATTTTTGCTATTTCAACACTTAATGATTCTCTTGATGAACTTAAATTTATTTCATTTCCAGAATGGCAAAATCTTATATTTGAAAAGTTTTTTTTAGTATTAGGAATAATATTTATTGTATATGGTTTTTATAAAACTATTGAAGAGAAAAATACGTTTTTAAAAGAACTAAACTATTTAGCATTTAGTGATCCATTGACTAATTTACTTAATATAAGATCTCTAGAAAATAAAATGAAATTAGACATTGAAAAAGCATCAAAAAATAATACTAAATTAGGAATTTTATTTATTGATCTAGATAAATTTAAGTTAATAAATGATTCATTAGGACATAGTGCTGGAAATTATATTCTAAAAGAAGTTGCTAATAGGTTAAAGTTAATTAGCAGACAAAACGATACAATTGCTCGTTTGAGTGGAGATGAGTTTATATTAATATTGAATGATATTAATCAATTAAATGAAATAAAGAATATCGTAAGAAAGATTATAAAAATCTTTAAAGCCCCTTTTATATTAAAAGAAACAAAATTTACTATTTCTTGTAGTATTGGAATTTCGGTATTTCCGGATAATGGAAATGATGTGGAAACTTTATTTAAACATTCTGATATAGCAATGTACAAAGCTAAAGAAAATCATGGAAATACATATGAATTTTATAATTATAAGATGAGTGAACAAATGGATAGAAATTTTGAAACTGAACATAGGCTTAATATTGCATTAGAAAAAAAAGAATTTATTCTTCATTATCAACCTAAGGTCGATATTAAAACAAATGAAATTACTGGATTAGAAGCTTTAGTAAGATGGAAACATCCTGAAAAAGGGTTAGTTTATCCAAATGATTTTATACCTATAGCAGAAGAAACAGGGTTAATTAGAAATCTAGATGAACATATATTACAGTTATCTTGTTTGCAAATTAAAGAATGGTTAAATAAAGGTTTAAATCCTCCAAATATTTCTGTAAATATTTCTGGAAAAACATTTCATGAAAATGATTTTGTTGATAGATTAGAATATATATTAGAAAATACAGGGGTAAAATCCAAATCTATAAGTATTGAAATTACTGAAACGGCGGCTATAAAAGATAAGAAATATACTTATGAAATTTTAGAACAAATAAGAAGTAAGGGAATAAAAATACTATTAGATGATTTTGGAAAGGGATATTCATCATTAAGTTACTTAAAAGAATTCCCAATAGATGTATTAAAAATAGATAAATCATTTGTTGATAATATTTGTTCTAACAATATAGATAGTTCTATTACGAAAGTCATAATTGATATGGCTAAAGCATTAAATCTAAAAGTATTAGCAGAAGGGGTTGAAACAGAAGATCAATTAAGACTTTTAGATAATTTTAATTGTGAAGAATATCAGGGATATTTATTTAGCAAACCAATTGATGCAGATGAAATTGAAATTATGTTAACTAAAAATATAGAAAAAACAAAAGTAATCTAATTTGAGTTGGGTTGCTTTTGTTTTTTTTAGAATTAAAAATAGTTTTATAAAGTATTTTTAACGCTTTGGAAATGTATAGAAAATTCATAAAAAAATATTTTTTCGAAAAAATTAAATAATACGATTGACATTAAACATTAAAGCGTTTATAATTCATATTAACGCAAAACAAGTTAATATAAAAAACGAAGATGGAGACAAAAATATTCGAGTTTAATTACAGAGAACCAACATTTGCTGAGAGTTGGATTAAATAGAGTATATAATGATCACTCCTGAGTTGCCAAATTGAAAGATATTTTTCGAGTAAATAAGGACGGTTACCACCGATATATGGTTAGGATTCACTAAAGTATTTAATTTTGGTCGATCTGAATTGAGAAGGCAATTTTTGAAATTGCAAATAGGGTGGTACCGCGAATATAATCTTTCGTCCCTATAAACATATTTATAATGTGTTTATAGGGATGGAAGATTTTTTTATTGTAAAAAAGTATTAAAAAGAAAGGGTGTGTGTATGAGGTGGAAAGTAGAGTTTGTGCAAGGTTAAATCAGGGAATAGATTCTTTTATAAGAGTTACTAGTGTTCTTAGAAGAAAAGAATTTAATATAAAAGAGATTAATATGAAGTCTCAAAGTAATCATATAGATTTGGATATAGTTGTATATGATGAGAGGTTGACTGGAAGTGTGGTTAAGCAGATATCTAAGCTTGCAGATGTTAAAGAAATAAAGGTTGTATAAGCAGATAGTTTTAAAAATTAAGATATCAAATTATATAAAAAGGGGAGATTAAAATGAGTAAAATGTATTATGAAAAAAATTCTAGTTTAGAGGTATTTGAGGGAAAGAAGGTTGCTATATTAGGATATGGAAGCCAAGGTCATGCGCACGCACTTAATTTAAAGGATAGCGGTGTTGATGTTGTTGTAGGTTTACATGAGGGAAGCAAATCAAGAGATAAGGTAAAGGCAGATGGACTTGAAGTTATGGATGTTGATGATGCTGTTAAGGTTAGTCAGGTTGTTATGATGTTAGTTCCAGATACTAAGCAAAAAGAAGTGTTTGATGAAATGGTTAAGGATAATTTAGATGAAGGAGATGCACTGGCATTTGCTCATGGATTTAATATACACTTTAGCCAGATAGTACCTCCGAAAAACGTAGATGTATTTATGGTAGCACCTAAAGGACCAGGACATTTAGTTAGAAGGGTTTATCAAGAGGGAAAAGGGGTTCCAGCACTTCTTGCAGTGCATCAAGACTATACAGGAAAGGCTAAAGAGTTAGGTCTTGCTTACGCTTATGGAATAGGGGCATTAAGAGCTGGAGTACTTGAAACTACGTTTAAAGAAGAGACAGAGACAGATTTATTCGGAGAGCAAGCTGTGCTTTGTGGAGGAGTAACTGAACTTATAAAGGCTGGATTTGAAACGTTGGTTAATGCAGGTTATCAAAAGGAAGTAGCATACTTTGAATGTCTTCATGAAATGAAACTTATAGTGGATCTTTTATATGAAGGTGGATTTGAAAAGATGAGACACAGTATAAGTGATACTGCTGAGTATGGAGATTACATGGTTGGAAGAAGAATCATAACAGATAATACGAGAGAAGAGATGAAAGGCGTTTTAAAAGAAATACAAATGGGAGCATTCGCAAAGGATTGGATAATGGAGAATAAACTGAACAGACCTGTATTCAATTCATTTAAGCAAAGAGAACTAGAGCATCCTATTGTAGAAGTTGGTAAAGAGCTTAGAGGTATGATGTCTTGGATAGAAAAGTAGGATATTAGCTAATAGGAGGGTTAGATATGAATAGTGATAAAGTAAAAAAGGGGATAACTAAAGCACCACACAGATCATTACTTAAAGCGGCAGGGCTTACAGATGAAGAAATAGATAAGCCTCTTATTGGAGTTGTAAATTCATTTAATGAAATAGTACCGGGTCATGTTGAGCTTAGACAAATAGCAGAAGCTGTAAAAAGAGGTGTTCTAATGGAGGGGGGGACCCCTCTTGAGTTTCCATCAATAGCAGTATGTGATGGTATTGCTATGAACCATGAAGGAATGAAGTATTCTCTTGTTAGTAGAGAAATAATAGCAGATAGTATAGAGATAATGACAAAGGCACATGGTCTTGATGGATTAGTTTTAATACCTAGCTGTGACAAGGTAGTTCCTGGAATGTTAATGGCTGCTGCAAGAATTAATGTACCTAGCATTGTTGTAAGTGGAGGACCTATGCTTGCAGGTAGGTTTAATAATGAAAAGGTAGATTTAACAACTGTATTTGAAGGTGTTGGAAAGGTATGTTCTAACAAAATGACAGAGAAAGAATTAAAGTGCTTAGAGGAAAATGCATGTCCAACTTGTGGGTCTTGTTCTGGAATGTTTACTGCAAATTCTATGAATTGTATGACAGAAGCATTGGGAATGGCACTCGATGGAAATGCTACAATACCAGCTGTATACTCTAGTAGAAAAAGACTTGCAAAGAAAACTGGTATGCAGATAATGCATTTGTTAAGAGAAAATATACTTCCAAGAGATATACTTACAAAAGAATCATTTGAAAATGCATTGACTGTAGATATGGCACTTGGATGTTCTACTAATACAGTTCTTCATTTAACTGCAATAGCAAATGAAGCGGGTGTAGATGTTAATTTAGATAATATAAATTATATAAGTTCCAAAACTCCAAATCTTTGCAAATTAAGTCCTGCTGGAAATCATCATATAGAAGACCTTGATAATGCTGGTGGAGTTTTGGCTGTTATAAATGAATTATCAAAGAAAGATTTGATAAATTTGGATGTACCTACAGTAAGCTTGAAACCTTTAAAAAATATATTAAAAGATAAAAAAGATAGTGTAGTTATAAGGGATATAGATAATCCTTTTAGTGAAGATGGTGGAATAAAGGTATTGTTTGGTAATTTAGCTTTAGAAGGTGCAGTTGTAAAAAAATCTGCGGTTAAAGATAACATGATGAAAACAATATCTACGGCAAAGGTGTTTGATAGTGAAGAAGAGGCTGTTGAAAGTATCTTAAGTGGAAAAATCAAAAAGGGTGATGTAGTAATAATAAGATATGAAGGGCCAAAGGCAGGTCCTGGGATGAGAGAAATGTTAACTCCTACATCAGCACTAGTTGGGATGGAACTTGATGATAGCGTATCACTTATAACAGATGGTAGATTCTCAGGTGGAACTAAAGGTGCGGCAATAGGACATGTTTGTCCGGAGGCTATAGATGGTGGAATGATAGCTTTAGTTGAAGATGGTGATTTGATAAGTATTGATATAGATAAAGGTATTATTGATCTTAAAGTGGATGATGAGGAATTAAATAAAAGAAGAGAAAACTTGCAGTTAAAGACTAAAAATCATACTGGTTATCTTAGAAAGTATTCAAAGATAGTTCAGAGTGCTTCAAAAGGAGCTGTATGTATTTAAATAATTAAGGGAAGGAGATAGATTATGAATGGAGCTAGATTATTGCTTGACTGTCTGAAAGAACAGGGTGTAGACACACTATTTGGATATCCTGGAGGAGCTGTTATTCCATTTTACGATGCATTATATGAATATGGATATTTTAATCATATAAGAACTGCTCATGAACAGGGAGCAATACATGCGGCCGATGGATATGCAAGAAGTAGTGGAAAAGTAGGAGTATGTATTGCAACATCAGGACCTGGTGCTACTAATACTGTAACTGGTATTGCAACGGCTTTTATGGATTCTGTTCCACTTGTTGTAATAACAGGTCAAGTTCCAACAACGTTACTCGGTAGAGATTCTTTTCAGGAGATAGATATAACAGGGGTTACAATGTCTATAACAAAGCATAACTACTTAGTTAGATCTGTAGAGGATATACCTAAAATAGTTAAAGAAGCTTTTAAGATTGCTACTACAGGAAGACCTGGACCTGTACTTATAGATATTCCAAAAGATATATTCTTAAAAGAATATAAAGAAGATTTATCATATACTTTAGATGATGAAGAGAATGAATATGATAGGGAAATAGATTTAAACTTAACAGACGTAGTAAAGATAATAAATGAGTCTAAAAAACCTATTATATATGCAGGTGGAGGTATTAAAATAGCAAATGCTAGCAAAGAACTCAATGCGCTTGCAAATAAGTTAGATACTCCTGTTGTAAACACTTTAATGGGACTTGGAAATATAGATAGAGAATGTGAATTATCCCTTGGTCTTGTAGGTATGCATGGATTTAGAGAGAATAATCTAGCTGTAACAAATAGTGATTTGATAATAGCAATAGGAGCCAGATTCAGTGACAGGGTGATAGGAAACTCTGAAGGATTTGCACCTAGAGCCAATATCATACATATAGATATAGATGAGACTGAGATGAATAAAAATAAAAAATCTCAGTATCATGTTGTAGGAGATTTAAAAAAAATACTACAAGAAATTAATAAATATGTGTATGAAAAAGATAATACAAATTGGAAAGAATATATTAGAGACGATAAGTCAAAATATATAATCGACAAAGATTTATTTCATCCTAAAAACATATTTAGAGTATTAAATGAAAAACTAGATAAAGATGTATTAGTAGCAACGGATGTAGGTCAACATCAATTATGGACTGCACAGTATTTTAAATTTAAAAATGAAAGACAGTTTATAACATCTGGTGGTCTTGGAACTATGGGATTTGGGCTTGGAGCGAGCATTGGTGCACAAGTTGCTAATAAATATAAACAGGTTATGCTAGTTACTGGTGATGGAAGTTTTAATATGAATTGTAATGAATTATTAACTATAGCAAAATATAAACTACCAGTTATAATGGTTCTTTTAAATAACAGAACTCTTGGAATGGTAAGACAGTGGCAAAGTTTATTCTGTGATGAAAGGTACTCTGAAACAGATAATGATTTTGATATGAATTATAAAGCATTATCGAATGTATATGGAATTAAGGGGTATAAGGTGGATTCTATTGATAAGCTAGAGAAAGCTTTAAGTGCGTGTGATTTAGGAAAAGAACCTGTATTTATAGAGTGCAATATAGATAAGGATTTTGGAGTGTATCCAATAGTTCCACCAGGCAAAAATATAGATGAACTTTTAGAAGGCTAACAATAGTTACCTAGATTTCGTACAAACGAAATCTGGGTTATTTTTTTAGGGTCTGTGGGTTATTAAAAACTATCAGCAAATTTATTTAACATGGATAGTTTCCCTGACCAATCTCAAATTAATATTCTTTTAAGGCGAATGAATGCTACAAATATATCTCAATTTGAAG
>NZ_JBBMMD010000026.1:0-48366 GCF_037844525.1 Tepidibacter sp. Z1-5
TTTGGGATTAAGAGCTATAATTTTTCCAAATTAGAGATTTGATCAATTGGTATTTTATAGTGAATAAATAATTACATTTGTACGAAATTTAGGTAGCTAACATTTTAATAAGCTTTATTTTATAAGTGTAGTTCTTAAACTTTGAATAAATTTAAGAAGCATTAAAAATAACTAAAAATTGAATGAAAATTAAAAAAATATTATAAAATCATAGGAAAACGCTTGACTAATTTATGAATTTATAATATTCTTATAATAAGAAAATTAATTACAAATAAGTACAAAATTCGATATATTTTTTTACACATCAATGCAACCGTTTGCACTGAGGATTAACAATAACCTTAGTAAGCAAATATATTTTTTTAAATGTTTATGCAAGCGTTTGCATAAAACTATATTGAGGGGGGTTATACATGAAAAAAGCATGGTGGAAAGAAGCTGTAGCTTATGAAATATATCCAAGAAGTTTTATGGATTCAAATAAAGATGGAATAGGTGATTTAAACGGTATAATTTCTAAATTAGATTATTTAAAAGATTTAGGAATAGATGTAATTTGGATATGTCCAATGTATAAATCCCCTAATGATGATAATGGATATGACATAAGTGATTATCAAGATATAATGGATGAATTTGGAACTATGGATGATTTTGATAATCTATTAAGTGAGGTTCATAAAAGAAATATGAAGCTTATAATAGACTTGGTTGTAAATCATACAAGTGATGAACACCCTTGGTTTGTAGAATCAAAATCTTCAAAAGAAAGTCCAAAGCGTGATTGGTATATATGGCGTGAAGGCAAAGATGGAAAAGAACCAAACAACTGGGAAAGTATTTTTGGAGGATCAGCTTGGGAGCATGATGAAAAAACAGATGAATACTTCCTACATCTATTCTCTAAAAAACAACCAGATCTAAATTGGGAGAATGAAGATGTAAGAAAAGCAGTATACGATATGATAAATTGGTGGCTGGATAAGGGAATTGATGGATTTAGAGTAGATGCTATTAGTCATATTAATAAGGAAAAGGGATTAATAGATATGCCTAATCCAAAAAATCTTAGATATGTACCTTCATTTGATAAGCATATGAATGTAGATGGAATTCATAAATATCTTGAAATGCTAAGAGATAACACATTTGCAAAATACGATATTATGACTGTTGGAGAGGCAAATGGAGTTAAAACTGAAGATGCAGATCTTTGGGTTGGTGAAAAACAAGGTAAATTTAATATGGTATTCCAATTTGAACACTTAGACTTATGGGATGCCCAAACTAATAAAGAACTAGATATAGTAGAGCTTAAAAAGATACTAACTAAGTGGCAAAAAGGTCTTGAAAATAAGGGATGGAATGCATTATATATTGAAAATCATGATATACCACGTGTTGTATCTACTTGGGGAAATGACAGAGAATATCTAAGAGAATCTGCAACGTCATTAGCACTTATGTATTTTATGATGCAGGGTACACCATTTATTTATCAAGGTCAAGAAATCGGTATAACTAATGTAGCTTTTAAGAATATAGATGAATATGACGATGTTAGAACTAGGAATATGTATAACATAAAAAGAAGTGAAGGTATAGCTCACGATGAAATAATGAAGCTTGTATGGGCGACTTCAAGAGACAATTCTCGTACTCCTATGCAGTGGGATGATACAGAAAATGCAGGATTCACAACTGGAAAACCTTGGATAGGTGTTAATCCTAATTATAAGGATATAAATGTAGAGAAGCAGTTAGATGATCCAAAATCAGTATTAAACTTTTATAAAAACATGATAAAGATAAAGAAAGAAAATGAAATATTCACATATGGAAAATATAACCTTATTTTATCAAATCATGATAAAATATATGCATATACTCGTACTTTAGGAGATGAAAAAGTAGTTGTCATATGTAATCTAAAAGGTACTGATGCTTTATATGAATATAGCGATTTTGATTTAAGTCATGATAAACTTTTATTATCTAATTACGATGTGAAGCATCATGATGATACATCTAATATAACGTTAAAGCCATATGAGGCGAGATTATATAAGGTTGATAAATAAACTTAAGGGAGATGGTTTTATGTCGAATGTAACATTAAGTAATATATGTAAAGAATACGACAATGGATATAAGGCGGTTAAAAACGTAAATATAGACATAAAAGACAAGGAGTTTGTTGTACTTGTAGGGCCTTCTGGATGTGGTAAATCTACTACTTTAAGAATGATAGCAGGGCTTGAAGATATAACTTCAGGAGAACTTAAGATTGGGGATAAAGTTGTTAATGATCTTCCACCTAAGGATAGAGATATAGCTATGGTTTTCCAAAATTATGCTCTATATCCTCATATGAGTGTTTATGATAATATGGCCTTTGCTTTAAAGCTTAGAAAGGTTCCTAAAAATCAAATAGATGAAAAGGTAAAAGAAGCTGCTAAAATACTTGGGTTAGAAAGTGTATTAACTAGAAAGCCAAAGGCATTATCAGGAGGACAAAGACAAAGGGTAGCATTAGGTAGATCTATAGTTAGAGAACCGAAGGTATTTTTAATGGATGAGCCTTTATCTAACTTAGATGCTAAGCTTAGGACTCAGATGAGAACTGAGATAAGTAAGCTTCATAAAAAGCTTGGAACTACATTTATATATGTAACTCATGATCAAGTTGAGGCTATGACTATGGGAGACAGAATAGTAGTAATGAAGGATGGATTTGTTCAGCAAATAGCTACACCGCAAGAACTTTATGAAAATCCTAAGAATATGTTCGTAGCAGGATTTATTGGAGCACCTCAAATGAATTTAGTAGAAGTTAATATTAATGAAGAAAATGAAAATATAGTAGCTTCATTTAATGATGTTAAAATAAACATACCTTTGGGTAAAGGTAAAATATTAAAGAAAAAAGGATATGTAGGCAAAAAGGTAGTTTTAGGAATTAGACCAGAGGATATTCATATGGAAAATGTATTTATAGAAGCGTCTAAGGAGACATCTTTTAATGCCAAGGTTGAAATACAGGAGAATATGGGAGCAGAAATCTATGCATATTTAAATGTAGGTGGAGAAAATGTAACTGCTAGACTAAATGCCAGATATAAGTTAAAGGATGATGAAGAAGTAGTTTTAGCTATGGATGGAAATAAAATACACTTATTTGATGTTGAAACTGAAGCAAATATACTTTTGTAGAATTTTGTCGAAAGAAACTGAAAAATTAAAAATTTATTCTTGATTTTAAAAAATATAAGTGATAAAATTACATTACAAAGACTAGTGCAAACGATTGCACAATTAAAAATAGTTTATTAGGAGTAGTAGAATGAAAAGTATTACTATAAAGGATGTAGCTCAAAAATCAGGGGTATCTCCTTCTACGGTTTCGAGAGTCATATCTAAAGATACAAGAATAAGTGAAAACACAAAGAAAAAAGTTTTAAAGGTTATGGAGGAGCTTAACTATTATCCAAACTCTATAGCTAGAAGACTTGCAAACAAAAAAACTGATACTATAGGTGTTGTAATGCCATATGGAACAGAAGATATATTAATGAATCCATTTTTTCAAGAATCATTAAGAGGGATAAGTATTGTTTCATCTGATAAGTGCTACGATATATTAATTTGCACAAGTCATAAAAATGAAGATGAAATAGATGTGCTAAGGTGCTTGATAAAAGGAAATAAGGTTGATGGATTAATACTTACTCGATCTAATGAACATGATGAAGCTATAAAATATTTAAGAGATAATAAGTTCCCATTTGTATTAATAGGTTCTTGCCTTGAATATGATGATATAACTAGTGTTGATAATGACAATGAGAAAGCATCCTATGAATTAACTTCTTTTTTAATAGAAAAGGGAAGAAAAAAAATAGCTTTTATAGGAGGAGAACTAAACTCAGTAGTTATTAAAAACAGATTTGAAGGATATAAAAAGGCATTAAAAGATAATAATATAGAATTTAGAGATGAATATTTGATATTTGATAAATTCTTAGAAGAAAGTGGATATAAGCTTACTGATAAACTTTTAAATTTAGATGATATTCCAGATGCTATTATAGTTGCGGATGATCTTATGAGTCTTGGATCTATGAAAAAGATAAAAGAGAAAAACTACAAGGTTCCAGAGGATATAATGCTTGCCAGCTTTAATAACAGTATTTTGGCAAAGTATTCAAATCCATCTATAACTTCAATAGATATTAATTCTACTGAACTTGGAAAGAGGGCTTGTGAAAAACTATTTAGCATATTGGAAGGTAATGAAAATGAGTTTAAAAAAGAGATTATATCTCACAAGATAATAGAAAGAGATTCTACAAAGTCAATTTAGTTTTAAATTGAGTAAGGTGAAAAGATTTTATCCGAAAGCTAAAGCTTCTGGATTAGTTTAACTAAAAATTCAGTTGGAGTAAAAACTCCACCTGAATTAAGTTTCACTCTATTCGATTTAGATAGATTACTATGGATTAATAAGTCTATAGCCTATATTTTTTTATTATTTAGTGCAAACGATTGCACAAAGATTCAACTAAATTTTACAAAGGGAGTGGTGAAAGGTGAAAATGAAGAAAAAAGTATTTTCGGTATTTGCATGTGTTTTAGCATTAATGCTATCATTAACTGCTTGTGGATCTTCTAAAGATAGTGCAAGTGGTAAGGTTAATGTAGATATTTTCCAATTTAAAGTAGAAGCTAAAGATGCTCTAGAAGAAGCAGCTAATATCTATATGGAGAAAAATCCTAATGTAAAAATCAACATTCAAACAGTAGGTGGAGGAGATGACTACGGTGCGGCTTTAAAATCTAAGTTTGCGTCTGGAGAAGAACCTGCAATATTCAATATAGGTGGACCGCAAGATATGATCGACTGGAGTGAAAAGCTAGAAGATTTATCTACTGAATCTTGGGTATCTCAGGCTTACGATGGAACTTTAGAGCCTGTAACTAAAGATGAAAAAATATACGGTATGCCATTCAATCAAGAAGGATACGGATTTATATATAACAAAGAGTTATTTAAAAAAGCTGGAATAGATCCAGAATCTATAAAGACATTTGCTGATTTAGAAAATGCAGTTAAATTACTTGATTCTAAAAAAGAAGAATTAGGACTTAAATCTGTATTTGCATTCCCAGCAAAAGAAACTTGGGTAACTGGACTTCATTTATCAAATGTTGCTTTCTCAAATGAGTTTGGAAATGTAACTAATGCATTTAATGCAAAGGAATTAGAATTTAAATATGCTGATTCATTGAAAAAACTTGTAGACTTACAAGCTGATTATGCATATATGCCAGATGGTAAAAAAGCTTCTTTAAACAGTGTTGACTACTCAACTCAAGTTGAAGAGTTATTCTCTTTAGGTCAAGTTGCTATAATTCAACAAGGTAACTGGGCTTATGGAAGTGTAGCAGGTGTTGATGAAGAGTTAGCAGCTAATATAGCAATGCTTCCTATGCCTCTTGAAGGAGTAAAAGAAGATTCTATACCAGTTGGAGTTCCAATGTATTGGTCAATAAATAATGGTAAAGATGAAGAAGTTAAAAAAGCTTCAAAAGATTTCTTAAATTGGTTATATACTTCTGATGAAGGAAAAGATTTAATAATAAACAAGTTTAAATTTATACCAGCATTAAAAGGATATGATGCAGATAATTTACAACCACAAGATACATTAGCTAAGGAAATAATAAGATATTCTAATGAAGGAAAGACTATGCCGTGGGTATTCATGGGATATCCATCAGCTTGGGGAATGGATAATCTTGGAGCAGATATACAACAATATGTTGCAGGAGATATGACTTGGGATCAATTAGTTGAAGATGCTAAAGCTACTTGGGCTAAAGCAAGAAAATAGATAATAAAATAATGAATAGGAAAGTCTAATTAGACTTTCCTATTTTATAAAAAAAAATAGGTGGCTTGAAGTTCATAGTAAAGGAGAGAATTTTATGAAAAAGAATAGACTAGCATTTTGGGGCTTCGTAGGGCCAGCAGTATTTGCGTTTACATTAATAGTTGTAATACCACTTTTATTCGGAATATATTATTCATTTACAGATTGGAATGGGATAAGTTCAAATATTACATTAATTGGATTTGAAAATTACATGGAAGTTTTTAAGGATAAAGGATTTTTAAAATCGTTTATATTTACAACTAAATTCACTATAGCTTCTGTGATTACTATAAATATAATAGGTTTTTCTTTAGCACTTTTAGTTACTAGAGAGCTTAAGATGAGCAATATTCTTAGAACAGTATTCTTTATGCCAAACTTAATTGGTGGGCTTATATTAGGATTTATATGGCAATTTATATTTACAAAAGCTTTTGCAGCATTAGGAGAAGCTACTGGAGCTACTTGGCTTTTAGGATGGTTATCTAATACTGAAACAGGATTTTGGGGACTTGTAATACTTATGTCTTGGCAAATGTCAGGTTATTTAATGATTATATATATAGCAGCACTTCAGAATATACCTCAAGAATTAATAGAGGCTTCTAGAATAGATGGAGCTAATGCTTGGCAAAGAGTAAAGCATATAGTATTTCCACTTGTAAGACCAGCATTTACAGTTAGTTTATTTTTAACTCTTTCAAACTCATTCAAGTTATACGATCAAAACTTGTCTTTAACAGGAGGAGGACCAGCAAACTCTACTCAAATGCTTGCTATGAATATTTACAATACAGCTTTTAAATTTAACAATATGGGTGTAGCACAAGCTAAAGCGGTTATATTCTTCTTAGTTATAGGGGGAATAACATTAAGCCAAGTATATATCACGAAAAAAGGCGAGGTGGAAATGTAATGAAGACTAAAAAATTACTTTTAGGAATAATAGGTGCTATTGTTGGATTAATATATCTTTCACCTTTTTATATTATAATTGTCAATGCTTTTAAAACTAAGAAGGAATTATTCCAAAATACATTAGGATTACCAGAATCATTAAATTTTGAGAACTTTATAGAGGCATTTAATAGATTAGATTTCTTGCATGTATTCTTAAATTCACTTATGATAACTGTTGGAAGTATAATACTTATAGTTATATCTTCCGCAATGGCAGCATGGATGCTTGAAAGAACAAAAACAAAGATGAGTGGATTTATATTTTTCGCATTTATAGCATCAATGCTAATACCATTCCAAGCTGTAATGCTACCACTTATACGTATGATGGGAAAACTTAATTTATTAAACATACCAGGACTTATGTTCACATATTTAGGATTTGGATGCAGTCTTTCTATATTCTTATACCACGGATTTGTAAAAGGAATACCTAAAGAATTAGATGAGGCAGCTACTATAGATGGATGCAGCAAATGGCAGACTTTCTGGTACATTATATTCCCTATATTAAAACCTATAACTATAACAGTATCAATACTTAATACTGTTTGGATATGGAATGACTTCCTACTTCCATCTTTAATTATAAACAAACCAGAAACTCACACTATACCACTTAGAACGTTCTTCTTCTTCGGAGAGTATACTAAGCAGTGGCATTTAGCTCTAGCAGGACTTACATTAACTATAATACCGGTTATAATATTCTACTTTATAGCTCAAAAGCACATTATAAAGAGTGTTACAGCTGGAAGTATTAAATAGGAGAGATATATATGAAAAGAACATGGTGGAAAGAAGCAGTAGTATATCAAATATATCCACGAAGTTTTAAAGATTCAAACAAAGATGGAATAGGTGACTTAAACGGAATAATAGAAAAACTAGATTATTTAAAATTATTGGGGATAGATGTTATATGGCTATCCCCTGTATATAAATCTCCAAATGATGATAATGGATATGATATAAGTGATTATCAAGATATAATGGATGAGTTTGGATCTATGGAGGACTTCGATAGGTTATTAAAGGAAGCTCATGATAGAGGAATAAAGATACTTATGGACTTAGTGGTAAACCACTGCTCGGATGAACACAAGTGGTTTGTCGAGTCTTGTTCTTCAAAAGACAATCCATATAGAGACTACTATATATGGAGAGACCCACAAGAAGATGGAAGTTGCCCAAATAACTGGAACTCATTCTTCGGAGGAAGTGCTTGGCAGTATCATGAAGAAACAGGACAATACTATTTACATCTATTCACTAAAAAACAACCAGATTTAAACTGGGAAAATGAAGATATGAGAAATGATATATACAAGATGATGAGATATTGGCTTGATAAAGGTATAGATGGATTTAGAATGGATGTATTCAACATGTATTCTAAGAAAGAAGGATTTCCAGATGTAGTAGATAGTCCTGATGGAATATATATAAATGGACCGAAGATACATGATTATGTAAAAGAGATGAACAAAGAAGTATTTAGCAAATATGATATGATGACAGTAGGAGAAGCTCCTTGTGTACCTTCTTCTATGGGACACTTATACGTAGATGAAAATAGAGATGAGCTTAATATGATATTCCATTTCGACCTTATGGATATGCCTAATCATCCAAGTGATAAATTCTTAGATTCTGATTGGAAGCTAAAGGATGTAAAAGATATATTCATGAGATGGTATGATGATTTAAAGGATAGAGGTTGGAACTCACTATTTATGAATAATCATGATCAACCTAGAATGGTATCTAGATTTGGAAATGACAAAGAATATAGAGTAGAATCGGCTAAGATGCTGGCTACTTTAATTCATACATTCCAAGGAACACCATATATATATCAAGGTGAAGAAATAGGTATGACTAATGTTTATTTTGATGATATGAAGGACTATAGAGATGTTGAAACTCTAAATTACTATAAAGAGAAAATAGATGAGGGAGTATCACATGATGAGCTTCTAAAGAGAATAAAGCCAACATCAAGAGATAATGCTAGAACTCCTATTCAATGGGATGATAGTGAAAATGCAGGATTTAGTGATGTAACACCTTGGATTGATGTTAATCCTAATTACAAAGAGATAAATGTTAAAAAATCATTAGAAGATAAGAATTCAGTATTTTACTATTATCAAAAGTTAATCAAATTTAGAAAAGAAAATCCTGTTATAGTATATGGGGATTTAGAGCTTATATATAAAGACGATGAGAATATATTCTCATATGTTAGAAGATTAGATGATGAGGTTATTTTAGTTATACTTAATTTCTTTGATAAGGAAGTTGAGTTTAAGATTCCTGATGAGTATAAGGGTAAAAGATTTGAGGTAGGTATTAGTAATTATGAGGTAGATGAGATAAATTCAGATGTTATAAAGTTAAAGCCTTATGAGGCTAGAGTTTATAAGATTAGTTAATATATTAAAATTGTAATTTTATAAATATATTAGTGATTAAGCGAAAAATGGCACGCACTGAAATAATTATACTTAATAACCTAGATTTCGTACAAATGAAATCTGGGTTATTTTTTGGTTCGGTGGGTTATCAAAAACTTCCTATAAAAATACCGTTAATACAACTATATTTTGAATATAACTAAGGTTTTATCTTATTAATACTCCTAAAATTTACGAACTCCCTCCGGTCGGACACATAAATTTTTAAACTGATTATTAAACGATAAAACCTAAGTTATATTAGTCAAAATATCTAAACGTATTCGCTAACATTTTCATAGAAAGTTTTAATGGGAATCTTACTATATTGAAAAATTTAACCTGACCTCATTTTATTAAATATATTATGATTTTAAAGATCAGTGTCATTGTATTGTCTTGTGAAATGGGTTTTGATTTTTTCAAGTGCTTTAAAAATAATGAAGTTGATTAAACCAACTATTATAAGTTCGATCATAAGATTGTCATTATGGTAGTTTGAATTTTTTGCTACTAAAAAATTCAGAACTATTATAATACTTGTTAGAATTCTAATGAATAGATCACTAGATTTGGAATTCTTATTCATTTAACTCTCCTTTTATAACTATATTTGCCAAATAATAACATAATATCATTAATTCTGTAAAGTGAGATAGATAGAAAAAATGACGCTTATTGAAGTAATTAAAATTTCAATAAGCGTCATTTTTAATGTACATACTTTCTTAATTCTTCTTTAACCTCATCAGATGCAAAAGATGCATCTACTCCGTACAGATAGATTCTTTTAAAATCTTCTTCAGTTAAGTTTTTAACTTCACTTAATATTTTGAACTCTCTATTTAAATCTATATCTGATACAGTCATATTGTCTGTATTTATACTAATTCTTATATCATCATCTAAGAAATTTTTTAAAGGATGTTCTTCGTATGCATTAACAGCCTTTGTTTGAACGTTGCTAGTTGGGCACATTTCAAGTGTAACACCCATATCCTTTAGCATTTGATATGATTTAGTACAGTCTTTGGCAAATACGCCATGGCCAATCCTCTGAGCATGAAGCATCTCAATAGATTTAAATACATTCTCACCAATTCCAGTTTCTCCTGCGTGAATTGTTATATTGTATCCATAACTTTTAGCAAGGTCGAATGCTTTTTTAAACTTTTCGGGAAAATTTAAGCTTTCACTACCTGCAAGATCAACTGCAACAACACCTTTACCTAAAAACTTTCTACCTTCTTCTATTACAAATACAGCATCATCAGCACTCATATGTCTCATACAGCATAGTATTACGTTTGCTCTTACATCAAACTTACTTTCAGCTTGTTTAATTCCATCTAAAACACTTTGAATTATTTCATCAAATTTAAGTCCTTTTGCCATGTGAAATAAAGGAGCAAATCTCATCTCTATATACTTTACATTATATTTTGAAACATCTTCAAGAAGCTCGTATGCAATCCTTTTGATGTTTTCCTTTGTCTGCATAACCTTATTAGCTATATCAAATGTAGCTAAATATTCATCTAAAGAGTGGCACTCTTCAGGAGCTGTTATATATTTTTTTAGTTCATTTATATCATAAGTTGGAATATCTATATTATCTTTGTTAGCTATATCTAATATTGTACCAGGTCTAACACTTCCATCAAGATGACAATGTAGTTCTATTTTAGGTATTTTACTTAAATCCATCAAAATCACCCCTTAACTGTATTATAGGATATTGTACCACAGGAATCGGTTTCATACTATAAATTTTTGAAAGAAAATTATGAAAAGAAATTAAATTGACTGCATTGATTACCATAAATATACAAATGGTGTATAATATTCATTATAATATAAATAAAGAGAGAGTGATTTTAATGAATAGCATGTATGAGAATACTAATTTTATTGATAATATATTTATACACATTATTAGTAATATGTCTTTATTAGCTGGGGTAAGTATTATAATTAGTATATGTAAAATTTTATTTTGGATATTTACAGTTGTTTATGTATATAAAGACAGCAAGAATAGAGGACTAGATACTTTGCTGTGGACTTTAACCACAGGGAACCAACAATTATAAAAGAAATGATATAGATATGACAGCATCTTCAAGTAAAACATATAGTAATGAAATTAATAATTATGAAAGAAGTATCAATGGTGAAGTAACTAGTACAGATAATACATTTAAAAGTACTTATTCAGATTTTAACTCGAGTGAAGAAACTGAAATAAGATATCCTAAGGATGGAAATCTAAAGATAAATTATAAATCTAAGGTTAAAAAAGGTTCTTTAAGAATGGGACTTTATAAATATAATGGAGATGTAGTTAAAACCTTTAATACAAATGAAAAATCTAGTATAAGTGTACCTATTAAGAAAAATACTATATATAGACTTATTGCAACAGGGGAAAATACCAAAGGGTATTATGAAGTTGATTGGGAATTTGAACCTGAGGAATAATATTAGATTGGATGCCATGGTTTTGACTAAAGCCATGGCATTTATTATGAATAAAAAAATTAAAATAAAAGTGTCATTTTTTTTAATACAGTGGTGTTTATATATATGAGAGCAGGAGGTGATCGAGATTTTTAGGATCCTAAGAAGAAAAAAATTAAAAGAAGAAGAATTTCAAACAAACTATGAAAAATATTATCCCGTAGTATACAAACAATTATATTATTTATTAGGAAGTAATGAATTAGCAGAAGATATAACTCAAGAAGTATTTATAAAGTACTATAACACAAAAGAGGATATAGAGTTTGTAGGAGCCTGGTTATCTAAAGTTGCTACTAATTTAGCACTTAATTACATAAGAGGCGAAAAAAGAAGGTTAAAAAGAGAAGAAAATATGTTGGAGGATATAAACAATATATTTAGTATAGAGGATCAAATATTTAGAAAAGAAGAGATAAAATCAGTTAGAAATATATTATCTAGTCTTTCAAATGAACAAAGTACATGTCTTATCTTAAAATTTTCTGGATACTCTTATGATGAAATACACAATGCGACCAATATTCCTAAAAATAATATAGGTCAGATTATAGCAAGAGGAAAGAAAAAGTTTTTAAAACTATATGAAGGAGAAGGTGATTTAAATGTGCTATGAAGAAAAGGTACTTCAACAAATAATAGATAATAGCTATGAAGGAGATGTAGATGAAGCATTAAGACATATAAACTATTGTCCAAAATGTAAGCAAAAATACGACATGTTAAATTACCAAGATAAATCAATACAAAATTTATTAAACAAAGATATAGAAATACCATTAAGAACGAATATAAAGGTACAAAAAAGGAGAGGTATAAATATGAATAAAAATATGAGAAGATGGACAGCAGTAGCGGCAGGATTAGTCGTTTGTACTGGATTAGTATTTGCAGAGCCTGTTAGAGCAATGGCAGAAGATTTTTTAAAGATTTTTAGAGTTCAAGAAGTGAAAAGTGTTGCTATTAATGAGAAAGACTTGAGAGAAATTCAGGAATTATTTGATAAAGGTACAGGTGAACTTGAAATAGGAGAAATAGGAAATCTAAGCGTGAATTCAAAGGAAAAAGCACTTCCACCTTTAGAGAACCCAACAGCAGACATAATAAAAAAAGAATTAAAAATAGATAACACAATTAAATTACCTGAAAACTTTAAATACGAATATGTAAATAAAATCCCAGCAACAAATCTAAATATGAAACTAGATGTAGATAAAGCTAACGATTTATTAGCTTATTTGGGAGAGGATACTAAGCTTCCAAAATCTTTAGATAATAAGAACTTCGGTATTAGTTTTGAAGACTCTATGTCATATACAATGAATAAAAAAGAACAAGGGGATAAAAACTCAAGAGAGGATTATATACAGGTTATACAAATGAAAACACCTGAGATTAAAATTCCAAAAGATGTAGATGAAAAAGATTTAATAAAAACAGTGATTACTATGAAAATATTACCAGAAGATTTAAAGAGACAATTTGCATCTATAGATAAGTTAGAATCTACACTTGTAATACCTTATAACCCAGAATCTCAAATAAAAAAGGATATAACTGTTAATGGACAAAAAGCTGTATTAATAAAAAATAAAGATGAATCTTACTCTCATATAGGTATATTTTTTAACTACGAAGGAAATACGTATATAATAAATAGTGATTGCGAAGAAAAAGAAGTATTACAGGCAATTGAGGAGATGTTTTAATTATGGTTATACAAACTAACAATTTAACTAAACAATTTAATGGAAAAGGTGGTTTTAATAATATCTCCCTCTCTATAAGAGAGGGGGAAGTTTTTAGTTTTCTTGGAAAAAATGGTGCTGGGAAAAGTACATTCGTAAGAACACTTCTAGGAATACTCCATCCAACATCTGGAGAAGGCATGATTCTAGGAAAAAGCATAGGTAATGTAGAAGTTAGAAAGGAAATAGGATATTTACCTGAGCTTTTTCAATATCAAAATTGGCTTACAGGATATGAGCTTTTATTCAATCATGGGCTTTTATACAAGATGGATAAGCAAGCTATAAAAAAGAGAATAGAAGAAGTTCTCTTAACTATAGGACTTAAAGGTCATGAAAATAAGAAGTTAAAAGAGTACAGTAAGGGTATGAAGCAAAGAATAGGTCTTGGATGTGCTATTATTTCAAATCCTAAAATATTGTTCCTAGATGAACCTACAAGTGCACTAGATCCTGTTGGAAGAAAGCAGGTTCGTGATATTATAATTGATTTAAAAAATCAAGGGAAGACAATATTTCTAAATACTCACTTATTAAGTGAAGTTGAACTGATATCAGATAGAATTGCTATATTAGATAAAGGTCAGATTAAAAAAGTAGGAACAATGGATGAACTAATATATTCACCAGTAATGGCTTTTGTAGAAAATATAAATGATAATATGATAAGTGATTTAAAAAAGTTTGATCCTATGATTAATATTGTAAATAATCAGATAGAAATACATATTGATAATGAAACTATTCCAAAGATTGTAAATACAATAGTTAAAAATAACGGATTGTTATATATGATAAAGAGAAAAGAGAATGCACTTGAAGAATTATTTATAAATACAGTTGGAGAGGTGGACGAAAGATGAGTACAATAATAAGGCTTACATTTATTGAAATAAGAAAGAAAAAAATACTGTATTTAACTCTTGGACTTACAGCTATTTTCCTGATATTATATGGGACTGCACTTTATTTTGCATATGATTCATTAGAATTACAAGAGCCTTTTATGAGAGCTACTTTATCTAGTCAGCTTATATCTATGGGAATTTATGCTATGGTATTTATAGTATCATTTTTATCCATATTCTCAAGTGTTGGAGCTATTTCATCTGAGATAGACAATGGAACATACGATGCTATACTAGCAAAGCCCATAAAAAGATATGAAATAGTTTTAGGAAAATATATAGGAATATTATTAGTACTAATACCTTATGTTACCTTTTTTTATTTGGGGATAATAGAACTTAATATATTTTTTGGAAAAGGATTTATAGTTAATCTAGCATTTGAATCTATATTAAAATCATTGTTAGCACTGTATCTTTTACCAATTTTGCTTACATCAATAGGAATATTCTTTAGCTGCTCTATGTCAACAATGGCATCTGGAATTACATTACTTATAATGTATTTTTTCGGTATGATAGGTGGTTTTTTAGAGCAAATCTCTGGAGTTATTACTATTGAAAATACAAAACAAGCCTTAAGCAACACAGGTATTATAACTAGTCTCATAATACCGTCTGATATAATTCAGAAAAAAGCTTCTTCTCTCTTATTTACAACATCATCTGGATTGAATCTGAGTATAAGCAGTTTTGTGGGTGCCAAAACTCAACCAAGTGTTGCTATGATGATTTATATTTTAGTGTATATATTAGTTATGCTGATATTAGCTGTTAGAAAATTTCAAAGAAGAGATTTATAAGGGAAATATACATCTTAATGCCAAAATGAAGGGTATTAAAATAACGTGAATGTATTAAAGTTCTTAATAAAACTAAGAGTTACATCTTATTGAATATCCTAAAAGTTCTAAACTCCCTAACGGTTAGACAACGAACTTTCTTAACGGATATTCAAACGCTGTAACTCAAGTTTTATATAAAAACATTTAAATCATTCTCTAACATTTTAATACCCTTCATTTTTGTAAGTACAGTTCTTAAATTTAAAATGGATTTAAATAAATAATATCCTTTACTTTCTTAGTATAGACTTCTTTTACGATAATATAAAAAAATTTCAAAGGAAAAATCTTGAATAAATATAGTGAAGATTTAGAAAAATAAACTATAATAGAATAAAGTGAAACTTAAGAAAGAAGTGATTGGATGATAAGAGAATTTATCAAGTACTACAAACCTCATCGTGCTTTATTTACACTTGATTTTACGTGTGCATTTATAATGTCTTTAATGAACCTTGTATTCCCCGTATTAACGAAAAAAATAATAGATGATTTATTACCAAGTGGGAATATACAAAGAATTATATACTTTGGAATATTGCTTTTAACGCTATATATAGTAAGAGCTATACTTCAGTTCATAGTAGATTATTGGGGGCATACTTTAGGAGTTAGAATAGAGTACGACATGAGAAGAAAACTTTTTAAACATATAAACAAGCTTTCATTTTCTTACTTTGATAACGTAAAGACTGGACAGATAATGTCAAGACTTGTAAACGATTTAAATCAAATATCAGAACTTGCCCATCATGGACCAGAGGATTTATTTATAGCATTCGTTACGCTAGCAGGATCATTCTGTATAATGATTACACTAAATGTGAAAATGACTTTAGTAATATTCTCTATAATGCCTATAATGCTTACATTCACAATTATTAAAAACAGAGAGTTAAAAAAATCATTTAGAGATTTAAGAGTTAAGATCGGAGAGATAAACGCTCAAGCTGAGGATTCTATATCTGGTATAAGAGTTGTAAAAGCTTTTAACAATGAAGAATATGAAGAATATAAATTTGATTTAGGAAATAAAAGCTTTAAAGAAACAAAACAAAAATCATATAAGGTATTAGGACAATTTTTTAGCGGAATAACATTTTTTTCAAACATTATAAATCTTGTCGTACTAATGTATGGATCATATCTTATATACAATAATGAATTTACAATAGGTGATTTAATAGGATTTTTATTATATGTATCTATGTTTTTACAGCCTATACGAAAGATAACTACATTAATCGAAAATTATCAAAGAGGTATGGCAGGTTTTGCAAGATTTATGGAGGTTATGGAAATAAAGACTGAAATTCAAGAAAAGCAAGATGCAATAAATATTGATAAATTAAAAGGTAATATAGAATTTGAAGATGTAGGATTTGGATACAATAACAACAAAAGTATACTTACAGGAATAAATATGAGTGTTAAGTCTGGAGAAACTATAGCAATAGTAGGGCCTTCTGGTGCAGGAAAGACTACACTTTTAAGATTAATACCTAGATTTTATGAGGTAAGTAATGGAGTTATAAAGATAGATTCAGTAAATATAAAGGATATGAAGATAAGGGATTTAAGAAAAAATATAGGAGTTGTAGAGCAGGATGTATTCTTATTTTCAGGTACTATAAAAGAAAATATACTTTATGGAAAGTATGATGCAACAGATGAAGAAATAATAGAAGCTTCTAAAAAAGCTAATGCACATGAGTTTATAATAAATCTTGAAAATGGATACGATACCTATATTGGTCAAAGAGGAGTTAGACTATCTGGAGGTCAAAAACAGAGAATTGCTATAACTAGGATATTCCTTAAAAATCCACCTATCTTAATACTAGATGAGGCTACATCTGCACTTGATACTCAAACAGAAAGAATTATCCAAAAATCTTTATATGATTTATCTAGAAATAGAACGACATTAGTTATAGCTCATAGACTTACTACTATCAAGAATGCAGATAAGATAATAGTTCTTACTAATGATGGAATAACGGAATGTGGAAGTCATGATGAACTTATAGATCGAGAAGGAATTTATAGTGATCTTTATAAGTTACAGTTTGAGGATATATATGAATATTAAAAAGCATTAAATATTCAGAAAAAAGCTTGACATATATTTCAAGATGATATAGTATGTAAAAAAACAAAATAAACTCTTATCAAGAGAGACTAAGGGATCTGGCCCAGTGAAGTCTCGGCAACCGGCACGAATGTGCATCGGTGCTAAATCCAGCAGCTAATTAGCTGAAAGATAAGCTTTCTATGAATTGTAACCTCTTTCAGTCGAAAGAGGTTTTTTTATTTAGGATTCTTATCTCTTTAAACTTAATAAGAGAGGGAGGATTAATATGAAAAAATTAAGGGAAAAAATTAAACGAAAAGAATTTGTAACCACTATAGAGATAGAACCACCAAAGTCTGGTAGTTCAGAATCTGAAATAAATAGGATACAAAAGCTAGCACATTTAATAGATGGAGTTAATATACCAGATAATCCTATGGCTAACATGAGGATGAGTCCTATAGCTTTAGGAAGCATAGTACAAAGTAAGCTTGACATTGAAGCTATATTTCACTTTGCATGTAGGGATAGAAACATTCTATCTATTCAATCAGAATTACTTGGAGCCAATGCTTTAGGGGTTAAAAATATATTAACATTAACAGGAGATAAACCAGAGGTTGGAGATCATAAAAATGCAACTGGGGTATTTGATACTGACTCTATAGGTCTTACTCAAGTTGTATCTAAACTAAACGGTGGATTTGATTTTAGTGGAAATAAATTAGAAGAAAAAACTGATTTTTTCATTGGAGGAGTGGTGAATCCGTGCAGTGATGATTTAGAAAAAGAGATAGATAAGTTTCATCAAAAGATAGAAAGTGGAGTAAACTTTTTTCAAACTCAGCCTGTATTTGATATTGAAAAACTAGAGAAATTCACAAAAAAAATTGAACATATAGACATTCCAATATTATATGGACTTATGCCTTTAAAGTCTATCAAGTTTGCAAGATATCTAAACAACAATGTTACTGGGATTGATGTTCCTAATAAACTTATAGATAGACTTGATAAAGGTGGGAAAAAAGAGACTTTAAATATATTAAAAGAGACATACTTAAATATAAAGGGCATGTCAAAAGGGATTCATATATTTCCTATGAAGGATTATGATTTGACTTTAGAATTATTACAGGGGTGATAGATATGACTAAGATATTAGAAGAATTGTTGGTGTTTGATGGTGCTATGGGAACTATGCTACAGGAAGATGGATTAAAGCCTGGGCATTGTCCTGAACTTATGAATGTAGATTATCCGGACAAGGTAATTAAAATACATGAAAAATATTTAAAGGCAGGGGCAGATGTTATAACTACTAATACATTTGGAGGAAGCAGTGTAAAACTTAAAGAGTATAACCTTGAAGATAGGGTGTATGAGATTAACTCAAAAGCAGTAGAAATAGCTAGAAAAATAGCTGACAAATATAATAAATATGTAGCTGCATCTGTTGGACCTACTGGAAAATTTGTAGAACCTATAGGAAACAATAGTTTTGATGATATATATGAAATATTTAAAGAACAAATAAATGCTTTGGCAAGTAAAAATCCAGACTTTATACTTCTTGAAACATTCAATGATTTAGGAGAGATAAGAGCAGCTCTTTTAGCAGCAAAGGATGTATGTGATATACCGGTTATATGTACACTAACTTATGAAGGAGATAGAACATTAACAGGGGTTAGCCCAGAATCAGCAGCTATAGTATTAGAATCTTTAGGTGCTAGTGCTGTTGGGGTAAACTGCTCGGGAGGACCAGAGGAATTAATAGAAGTTACTAAGAAGATATGTAAAACTACTTCCTTACCTGTTATAGTTCAACCAAATGCAGGTCTTCCTGTTATAAAAGATGGCAGCATATATTATCCACTGAATGGGAAAGCTTTTATACAAAAAATTGAGCCATATTTTGAAATAGGAGTTAACATATTTGGTTCATGCTGTGGATCAACTCCTGAGCATACTAAATTTATAAAAAAAAGAATTAAAGATTTCAAACCTACAAAAAGGAACTTAGAACAAGTATCAATACTTTCAAGTAGAGAAGAGATAGTAAAGATAGGTAAAAACTATATTCCAAAAATAATAGGAGAGAGAATAAATCCTACAGCAAACAAAAAACTAGCTCAAAAAATAAAAGATGGAGATTTTTTAATAGCTCAAGAAGAAGCTCAAATTCAAGTCGAAAATAAAGCACATGTGATAGATGTAAATGTTGGTGTTGATGGAATAGATGAAGCATATGTTATGAAAAATCTCATAAATTTGATTCAAAAGAATGTAAATGCACCTTTATCTATAGATTCCACAGATAAAGATGTTTTAGAGGAAGCTTTAAAAAATTATCATGGAAAAGCTATAGTAAACTCTGTTAATGGAGAAGAAAAAAGTCTTGAATCTATACTTCCTCTAGTCAAAAGATATGGAGCTGGGGTTATAGGTCTTACTCTTGATGAAAATGGCATACCAAATAGTGCAAAAGAAAGGCTTGAAATAGCTAAGAAAATAGTTAATAGATGCATTGACTATAATATACCTAAAAAAGACATATACATAGATCCATTGTGCATAAGTGTATCTACAGATAATAAAGCAGCTATTGAGACTTTAAAGAGTATAAAAATTATAAAGGAAGAATTAGATGTAAACATAGTTTTAGGTGTTAGTAATATATCTTTTGGACTTCCAAGTAGAAGCAAGTTAAATAGCTCATTCTTGTCTATGGCTATTTCAAATGGATTAGACCTTGCAATACTCAATCCATTAGATGAAAATATTATGAATTCTTATCAAGCAGCATCTGTTTTATCAAATAGAGATGAGAATGTAACTAACTATATAAATTTAAACAGCAAAAAAAGTATTTTAAAAAGTGAAATAGATGAATCAAATGACATTATATCAATAGATCAACTTAAAAAATGTATAGTAAATGGATCATATAAGGCATTAGATATAACTAAAAAACTTTTAGATGAAAATATAGATAAATCAGAGATAATAGATGAAGGACTTATAGAGGCACTTAATATAGTAGGTAATAAATTTGAAAACAAAGAGTATTTCCTTCCACAATTAATGCTTAGTGCAGAAATAGTTGAAAAGATATTTGATATCATAAAGAATACCTTGAATTTTGACCTTAAAACTAAGGGAACTATAGTGATAGGAACTGTTAAAGGAGATGTACACGATATAGGAAAAAACATGGTAAGTGTTATGTTAAAATCACATGGATATAAGGTAATTGATTTAGGAAAGAATGTGCCTGCTGATAAGTTTTTAAATGCAGCTAAAGAAGAAAAGGCAGATGTAATATCTTTAAGTGCTCTTATGACAACTACTATGAGTGAAATAACTACAACTATAGATTATATAAGAAAGGAACTTCCCGATATTAAAATAATAGCTGGAGGTGCAGTAGTTACAGAAGAATTCGCAATAAAATCTGGAGCAAATGGATACAGTGAGGATGCAGTTGGTGCTGTTAAGCTTGTAGATTCATTAATATGATATATGGAGATATTTTATGGATGTAAATGTTTTATATAATTTTAATATAGATAAAGAGATAGACAGTATATGCGAGAATATAGAGGAACTAAGAGGATTAGAAGATGAGGTTTTAGAAATTAAAAAATATATAAAGCCGTGTATTTACTATAAGGATATAAATATAAAAAGCATAGAAAAGGATAAGGTAACATTAGATGAAATAGAGATAGACAGCGCTTATTTAGCAAAAGGGCTATTAGGATGTCATAAGGTAACATTAATAGCTCTTAGTATAGGAGATTATCTTAATAAATACTCTCAAGAAAAATATCTTAGTTCAGAGTTAAAAAAAAGTTCAATAGCTGATATCTTAGGTTCACATGCAGTTGAGATATTAATAGATAAATTTCATAATTATTTGATAAACAAAAATATTTTAAGAGGAGTTCATTCATCTTTAAGATATAGCCCAGGATATGGAGATTGGGATTTAAGATATCAAAAAAATATACTAGATTTATTAAAAACGCATAAAGATATAAATGTAAGCTCAAACTTTTTATTACAGCCTGTAAAATCAGTAACAGCAATTATAGGGTGGTCATATCAAATAAGAGAAAGAAATTATCCAAATGGATATAAAAAAGAAATATGTAAAGGGATAAACTCATGCTCAAATTGTAGAACATGGGCATGTAAAAAATAAAGGGGGATTTAAGATGAAAAATATCGTAGTTGAAAGTTTTACAATGGATCACACTAAAGTTACAGCTCCATTTGTAAGAAAGTGTGGAAGAATTCAAACTCCTAAAGGTGATATAATAAGTAAATTTGATTTAAGATTTACTCAGCCTAATAAAGAGGCTATTCCAACAGCATCAATTCATGCTATAGAACACCTTATGGCTGGATTTATAAGAGAGGAATTAGATGATGTTGTAGATTTATCTCCTATGGGATGTAGAACAGGATTTTATCTTATACTAGTTGGGGATATAGATGAAGAAGCTGTTTTAAAAGCACTTATAAATAGTCTTGAAAAAGTAGTAGAAGCTGATGAAATTCCAGCAGTTAATGAAATACAGTGTGGAAACTATAGAGATATGTCACTCTTTGGGGCTAAGGAATATGCTAAGGGGGTTTTAGAGAAGATTAAGTAAATAATTTATGGATTTAAGCGAAAAAAGAGGATTACTGAAATACCGCTACTTAGTCAATATTTTTATACAACTAAAGATTACGCATACTAAACATACTAAAACTTTTAAACTCCCTATGGTCAGACAAAAAAGTTTCTTAACGTATATTCAGTATGCGAAATCTAAGTTGTATGGAAAAATATTAACCCAAAAGTAGCTACCTAGATTTCGTACAAACGAAATCTGGGTTATTTTTTTAGGGTCTGTGGGTTATTAAAAACTATCTATACAAATACCGCGAATACAACGATATTTTGAATATAACTAAGATTTTATCTTATTAATATTCCTAAAATTTGAGAAACTCCCTACGGTCAAACACTCAAATTTTTCAACAGAATATTAAACGATAAAACCTAAGTTATATTAGTCAAAATATCTAAAAGTATTCACTAACATTTGTATAGACAGTTTTAATATTAGCAACTCTATTATAAATTAAAACTTCATCCCCTATTTTTACCATAGAATAAAAGACAAAAAAATAATACCATATTCTTATAAAAGAATTATCATTCGACAAGTACTCTAAAATAAGAAAGGTGGTATTATTTATGAAAAGCTCGGAACTGAAAAACTATCAGCAAATTTATTTAACATGGATAGTTTCCCTGACCAATCTCAAATTAATATTCTTTTAAGGCGAATGAATGCTACAAATATATCTCAATTTGAAGATATTCATAGTAAACTTTTCAAAGAAAAAAAATCAATCTGGATATCAGTTATCAGCTGCTTTGGCAGGAAAAAATGCTGAAACAGTTGCAATGTATCTCGATTCTGGAAATGTCCATTGCTCACATAGATTCAAAGACCTTCTAAAATCTTCTTTGGAAAACTATAGACATATCAGATTATGCTCAAGCAGATAAAACTGTTAGGAATAGGATTATAATAGTTCAAATACTCTCACCTTATCACATTAGAAACCTTAGAACTACTAAGTTTTATGGAATATATGCTTTTCTGTGGATGGTTTTTATAACTAATAATCTTATTGTATTATTTAAAGAAACATTATTAAAAGATACCCAACTGAAAAATATAGGTATAGGAGACTTAGTGAAAAAAGTAGGAAATGTAAAAGGATTTGTAAAGCGTACTTTCAATGAAATAATTGTAGATATTCCGACCGTAACTAAACTTGCAAACCTTATTGCTAACGCAATGTGTAATCCTTCGTATGAGCAGTTGAGTTTTAATTTATGATAATTTAGGTAAGAAATAAAACAGAATATTCATTACAAATAATGGTAATGAATTAATTACCTTTGCTTCTTTTTGTCTTTTTTGAAAACAACATATATTTAAATCCATTTCATATCTAAGAAACATATTAAAAAACAAATGGCATTACAACATTAGCGGTATTTTAATGTCATTTGTTTTGGGATTAAGAGCTATAATTTTTCCAAATTAGAGATTTGATCAATTGGTATTTTATAGTGAATAAATAATTACATTTGTACGAAATTTAGGTAGCTAACATTTCAATAACCCTCTTTTTTAGGTTTAGTGCTAGAGATTACATGAATTTAAAAAGATGTGACAGTAGAAAGGATATAGTCAACAAGTATCATAATATGTAATGCTTAAGAATATATTTTTTAAGCATTTGGAATTAAAAAGATGAATATTTTGTTTATCAAAAACCTGTAATAGAGAATAATACTAAAAAATAGTACTTACTTAAAATGTTAGGGAGTGATTTAAATATTTCTCTATAAAACTTGCATTACATCGTTTAAATATACGTTAAAAAAGTTCGTTGTTTGACCAACGGGAGTTTAGAACTTTTAGTATATTTAATAAGATGTAATATATAGTTTTATAGAAATATTTAATACATTCACGGTATTTTAATAAGTACTATTTTGGTTTTAACCACTATGTAAAAAATGATTTTATACTGATTTACTAGATATATTTTTAGTCTCTATCTTAGGAGAAAAGTAATTCGCTCCAAATATTCCTATTATTATAAGTATACATCCGATTATATGATAATAAAGTATTTGTTCATGAAGTATTAATGCACCAGCTACTATTGATACTATTGTAGAGATATTGAAAAACACTCCTGCTTTTGAAGCCTCTATTTTAGAAAAAGCGTAGTTATTTAAAATAGAAGTCATAAGTGTTGATAAAACTGATAGATATAATATTGGACCTATAAATGATATGTCTTTAAATAATGAAACTGTATCACTGAAATCGTTTCCCTTAAAAATAAACATAATTAAGAATACTATGAATCCAAACAACTGCATGAAAAAGCATATCTCAACTGGATTAAACTCATTTGAGAATTTTCTCGATAGAATACTGTATACCGAAAAGCATATACAAGAAATAAAAATAAGGAATATACCTAAATAATTATCTAAGCTTAAAGAGATACCTTTCATTGAAAAAATATATATAACTCCAAATATTGAAAGTATTATAGACATTATTTGTTTTATATTTGTTTTTTCTTTCAAAAATATAATACTAAAAATTAATACGATAGCCGGTGTTAAAGCACTTATAATTCCAGCTTCAGATGATGATCCGTATTTAAGTCCAAAGCTTTGGAATAAGAAAAATCCACTTGGAAAAAATATAGACATAAAAACGAGTTTTTTTAAGTTTTTTCCTTTGAAATTAACTTTAACTATTTTAAAGAAAATAGCAAATGATATTACTACAAAAGATATAAAAAATCTTAAAAATAAAGTAGTTATAGGATCAGTAGCAGTTACAGCTTTTTTTGTAAATAAAAAAGAAAGCCCTATAATTATATTACTTAAAATAACTGCTAAATACCCCAGTTTGTTGTTATTATTCAACTAAAAACCTCCCTTGTAATGTATAGATATATGAAAACTAAAATATTATATCTAAAAATACATATAAATACAAGTTAAGCAATTATTTGAAATATTTATTTTTTTCGTGAATAGTCTACATCATTTTCTATTTTATCCATATTATCTAAATAATTATATACCTTTGTAGGTAGTTTAAATATTTTAGTTGTAAAGAAGTAGATAATATATATTAAAAGAATCATACTTAATATTTGATATATAGGGGAAACATTCATAATAAGACCTCCTGAAAGTGTATAAAATTTCATCTATCAAACAATAATATAGTAATACTTACAAAACATTAAGAGGTGAAATTTTATGAATAAAATTTTATTAGTTATAATATATTTATTTCCTATAATTATAATTTTAACATATAAAAATAAAAATAAATACATATTTACACTAATATACATACTGACTATTTCGTCTATTTTTACTATGAATAGCGATATAGACGATAGTATACAAGCTATTGAATACAAAAATTATGATATGATAAATATGATGAGTATAGATAACATAAATAAAAAAATAGATTATGAAAAAAATAAAGAACAAAAGGTTGCATACAAGGAAAAAATAGATAATGACATAAATTTTAATGAACAGAATTTAGAGAACGAAACTCAAAATGATAATTCACAAGTACAAGTTATGAATATAGATAAAACATATAATAAGAATTTGAATAGAGATAAAGTAGATATTGTTGATATCTCAAATAATCAGAAGTATGAAGAAAGTAAAGAGGAAGTCGATGAGTTGGAGATGTTTAATGATTTCAAAAAAGAAATACAGAGTATAGAGAAAACAGGCCTTGTTCCACTTAGAAAATGTTATGGAGTTTTAAAGAAAATGCAAAAGGGCAAGGCAAATATGGATGATTTATTGAAAGAAGCTCAAAATAGCAGACAAAAATGTGAGCAAGTAGAATTAATGTATAGAGATTTGAAGGTACCTGAGTTTAAAGATGAAGAAAATACGAAGCTTTTAGAAGATGCAAAACTAGATATACAAAAGGCTTTTTATATAAGAAAGAAGGCAATGGATTACGGTATAGAGTTTGTAGATAATAAGAACCCAAAATATATTATTAAAATAAAAGATAATTTGAAATTATCGGATAAATTAGTTCATAGTTGCCAAGATAAGATGAATAAGGTCAAGTATAATTTGAAAAAAGAATAAGAGTCTTTGTTTTACTTGATTTTTATATAAAAATAGACAATAATATAATAAGTAGTTTTATTTAAAGGTTAACTTTGCGGAGGTAGCAGATGAAGAAATTAAACATTTGTATAGATATAGACGGAACCGTTACTGATCCATATTATTTTATTGAATATTTTAACGATCATTTTAATAAAGATTTAAAAGAAGAAGATATGAATACATGTAAATTAGAAGATTTATATGACACTACTATTGAAGAAATACTTGAATTTTATACTCATAAAGGTTATGATATACATCTTAGTGCAAATCCACTAGATTCGGCGAGTGATATTCTACACGAGCTTAATGAAAAGCATAATTTGTATTTTGTAACTGCTAGAAATGAAGGATTAAAGGATGTAACAGAGGAATGGATGAAAGTTAATAATTTCCCTAAAATAGAGGTATATTATCTAGGAGGATATTACAAGGTCGACAAGGCTAGAGAGCTAGACTGTGATTTATTCATAGAAGATAACCCTCAAAACACTAAAGATTTAGCAAACTCTGGAATAAAAGTACTTTTAATGGACGCAAATTATAACAAGTATATAGATTTAGAGAATGTGACAAGGGTTATTAGCTGGAATGAAATAAAAAATATAATAGATAACCATATGGAGTAAAAAAGCCATATGGATTAAGTTGCACTTTATAGGAGGGGAAATTTTGATAGAGATAACTTTTGAAAATAAAGAAGGCTCAACAACAGTTAAAAGTAAATCAGTAGAAGAAATATTGACTGTAAAGGCCGATTTTGGATATGTAAAGGATATATCAGATTCTATAAATCAGAAAGATATTATGGTGTTTGATTGTAAATTAGATAAATCTGTTTTTAAATTTGAATTCCTAGAGGAACAAGAGTATGAACAATATGATGTAGATCAAGAAGAATATCTACAAGTTTTATTTGAAGATATAAAGATGTATTTAAAAGAAATATGTGATGATGTAGCAGATGATCTTCAAGAAGAATACAAGTATGAAGATATAAAATGCAAATATGAAATTTACGATTTAGATGAAACTTTTACAGACGTTAAGTTTGTAATTTGTATTTCATTTAAAAATATAGAAACTGGAAAGCTAGTAGATCTAGCTAGGATAGTTTCAAAAAGACAATTAAAAGGTTCTTCAAAGTATTTCAACTAGAAAATAGGTATCTCTTTAGAGGTGCCTATTTTTTATTTAAAAAAAACCTTGACAAATAATCTATTTGAATATAAAATTAATGTTAAATAAATTTGAAAAAAATATTTGAGGAGAGATGAAGAATGAATAATTTATTAAATATAAAAAATAGCTTCTTTTTTAATAGTAAATTTAGATAGGGTTTGTGTCTAGTTTGAAATAAAAACATAGATGCAAGCCCCGAATTCGTACGAAAACGAAATCGATTAAACATTTAGGGTTTGTATCTATGTTGGCTATTAAATTTGAAAAATTATTCATTCTTTAATATATGAATAAAAGCCGCATAGGTAATCTATGTGGCTTTTTTATATCTATTATTATATAAAGCCGCATGGAAAAGTCCATGCGGCTTTTTTACATATAAAGAAATTGAAGGAAGGAGAATGTATATGGATGCATTGGTTGGAGTAATTACACAAAGTTTGATTTTAGGAGTTATGGTATTGGGGGTGTATATCAGTTATAAAATATTAGATTTTCCAGACATGTCTGTAGATGGAAGTTTTTCGTTAGGAGGAGCAATTATAGCTGTATCTTTAAAAAGTGGTTTATCTCCTATTACAGGATGTTTATTGGCAATTGCAGGAGGTTTAGTAGCAGGACTTTTAACTGGTATTTTAAATGTTAAATTAAGAATTTCAAATTTACTTTCAGGAATATTAGTAATGGGGATTTTGTATTCAGTTAATTTAAGAATTATGGGAAAGGCAAATATTGCTTTATTTAATACGAATCATATATTTAAATCAGGATCTTCTTCGATAATAATATCTTTAGCAATTATAGCTGTATGTAAAATTTTATTAGACTTATTTTTAAAAACAGGACTTGGATATACTTTAAAGGCTGTTGGAGATAATTCTCAAATGGTTCAATCACTTGGTATAGAAGTTGGAAAAATTAAGATTCTAGGACTTATGATATCTAATGGATTAGTTAGTTTTTCAGGATGCATTATGGCTCAGTATCAAGGGTTTTCAGACGTATCTATGGGAATGGGAACACTTGTATTAGGGATTGCTTGTGTTATTATAGGTGAATCATTTATAAGCAAAATATTTAAGACTAAAGAAACTAGCATAATTATTTTAGGAACTATTTTGTATCAGCTAGTTATATATATAGCTTTAAATGCAGGACTAACTTCAACAGATTTAAAACTTATTACTTCTTTTATAATAATTTTATTTTTATCATTGGGTGATTTAAAAAAACCTGTATTTAAACAAAAAATATCTATTTTAAGGAGGGGAGCATATGTTAAGAATTAAAAAATTATCGAAAAGTTTTCCAAATCCATATGGGCAAGATAATAAATTATTTGAAGATCTTTCGCTAGAAGTAAATAAAGGAGATTTTGTAAGTATTATAGGTAGTAATGGAACAGGAAAATCTACTTTATTAAATATTATCTCAGGAGTTTTAAAAGAAACTTCAGGAGAAATTTTATTAGAAGATACAAATTTAACATCGCTACCAGAACATGAAAAAACTAAAATTATAAGTAGGGTTTTTCAAAATCCATCAACGGGAACTTGTCCTTCAATGACAGTTAGAGAAAATTTATCTCTTGCCTTAAACAAGGGGGATTTATTAAACTTCAAAAAATGTCTTAGACATGATAATGAAAAATTAGAATATCTGTTAAAGGATATATCACTTGATTTAAAAAGATATTTAGATATACAAGCTAGATACTTATCAGGAGGACAAAGACAATCACTTTCTCTTATTATGTCTTGTGTAAATGATCCAAAGCTTCTTCTTTTAGATGAACATACTGCAGCCTTAGATCCTAAGACATCTAATGAGATTATGGAATTAACAAATAAGATTGTAAAAGAAAAGAATATAACAACATTAATGGTAACACATAACCTAAGTCATGCACTTAAATATGGAAATAGATTAATTATGCTACATAAAGGTGAGATTATATTAGACGCAAATGAAGAAATGAAAAAGAAATTAACTATCGAAGACATACTCAAAAAATTTGAGTATGCAGTGTAGTTAATACCAATTATATTAGGGAGGAAATATTTATGAAAACAACAAAATTAATAAAAAGTATGATTTTAATGGGATTAGTAGGAGTTAGTGTTTTAACTGGATGTGGTACAAAAGATGATGAAAAGATAAAAATAGGTATTACTCAAATAGTAGAGTATAGTGCACTTGATGAAAATAGAGAGGGATTTATTAAAGCTCTTGAAGATAATGGATATAAAGATGGAGAAAATATAGATATAGATTTCCAAAATGCTCAAGGGGATATAGCTACAACGCAGACTATTGCTAAGAATTTTGTGTCTCAAAATAAAAATTTAATTTATGCTATATCAACACCTTCAGCACAAGCAGCTTATAATTCAACTAAAGATATACCGATAGTAATTAGTGCTGTAACAGACCCCGTTTCAGCGGAACTTGTAAAGTCTTTAGAAGAACCAAATACAAATGTATCTGGAACTTGTGATTATGTACCTGTAAGTAAACAATTAGAATTGATAAAAACTCTTGTTCCAAATGCTAAAAAAATAGGAGTTATATATAATACAAGTGAAGTAAATTCTGAGGTACAAGTAAATGAATTAAAAAAATACTGTAAAGAGTACGGCTACTCTGTTGTTGAAGCAGGGGTAACTAGCACAAATGAAGTAAATGCAGCTGTAAGTAGTTTAGTTAATAAAGTAGATGTATTATATGCACCAACAGATCAATTAGTAGTATCTTCAATGCCGATTATAGTTCAAAAAACTCAAGAAAAGAATATACCGATTATTGCATCTGAAAAAGGTTCAGTAGAATCAGGAGCTCTAGCAACTTGTGGTATCAACTATTATGAATTAGGATATACATCAGGAAAAATGGCAGTTGAAGTTTTAAAAGGAGAAGATATTTCTAAAATGCCTATAAAAGAAGGAGAAAAAATGGAAATAATTATAAATGAAGATTCTTTAAAAAATCTTTCTATAAAAAAACCAGATGATGAAAGAATTGTTTATATAAAAACAAAATAGTCAAATATAATAAAAGGGTGTCTAAAGACACCCTTTTATTATATTTATTTTAATTTTGAAGCAGCGCCAGAAGCACCGAATACGTCTTTTATTTTATGTTGTACTATCTTTTGAATAGCTTCTCTACCTGGTGCTAAGTATTTTCTTGGGTCAAACTCAGCAGGTTTTTCAGTTAATACTTTTCTAACAGCTGAAGTAAGAGCAAGTCTAAGATCTGTATCTACGTTTATTTTACATACACCGTATTTAGCAGCTTCTCTTAACATTTCTTCTGGAACACCTTTAGCTCCTGGTATATTTCCTCCGAATTCATTACACATTTCAACGTATTCTTGAGGAACAGAAGAAGCTCCATGAAGAACTAATGGGAAGTTAGGAAGTAAGTTTGTTATTTTTTCAAGTCTTGCAAAGTCAAGTTTAGCATCACCTTTGAATTTATAAGCACCGTGACTAGTACCAATTGCTATAGCAAGTGAATCAACACCTGTTCTTTCGACAAATTCAACAGCTTGAGCAGGATCTGTATAAGTAGCATCTTCAGCACTTACATTAACAGCATCTTCAACACCAGCTAATTTTCCAAGCTCAGCTTCAACTACAACTCCTCTTTCATGAGCGTAATCTACAACTTTTTTAACAAGTGCTACATTTTCTTCAAATGGAAGGTGAGATCCATCTATCATAACAGATGAGAATCCATCATCTATACATTGTTTACATACTTCAAAGCTGTCACCATGATCAAGATGAAGAGCAATTGGAAGTTCACTTTCTTCAATAGCAGCTTCAACTAACTTCTTTAAGTATATAGAGTTAGCATATTTTCTAGCTCCAGCAGAAGCTTGAAGAATTACGGGAGCGTTTTCCTCTTTTGCAGCAGCAATTATTCCTTGAACTATTTCCATGTTGTTAACATTGAATGCACCTATAGCGAAATTTCCCTCATAAGCAAGTTTGAACATTTCCTTAGTAGTAACTAATGGCATAAAAAATTCCTCCTTTAATATATGTAATTAAAATAATAACCGATAATAAAATTCGTCTAATGCTACGCATTGACTCATGGGAGCCAACAAGTCTTACGACTTTATTGCTTAAAAATAGTTAAAAATGCAGTTATTTTAATAAAGATATCTAGAAAATTAAAGTTTTATAATTTTCTGGTATATGTAATTTTAATTCGCATTATAAAGAATGAATTTATATTCTAAACTCATTTTATACGGAATTTCAATTACAACTAAATATTATACACCTAAATTAGGAAAAGTAAAAGAGCATAGAAAATAAATTCTATGCTCTTAAGATAATTATGAAATTCTTATATGCTTGTTATATGTTAATTAAGCTTTGTTTATAGATCCGAATAATTCCATCTTTTCTTTAACAGTATTTTTTATAGCCTCAAATCCAGGAGCTAATATTTTACGAGGATCAAATCCTTTACCTTCTAAGTCTTTACCAGCTTCGAAGTATTTACGAGTAGCTGCTGCGAATGTTAATTGACATTCAGTATTAACGTTGATTTTAGCAACTCCTAAAGAGATAGCTTCCTTTATCATATTTTCAGGGATACCAGTTCCACCGTGAAGTACAAGTGGCATGTTTCCTGTAGCATCTTGAATATTAGCTAAAGCTTCAAAGTTAAGTCCAGTCCAGTTTTCTGGGTACTGACCGTGAATATTACCAATACCAGCTGCTAACATATCAACACCTAATTCAGCTATTGACTTACACTCAGATGCATCAGCTATTTCACCAGCACCTACAACACCATCTTCTTCTCCACCTATAGAACCAACTTCAGCTTCTACTGAAAGATTTCTATTGTGAGCTATATCTATTATTGCTTTAGTTTTAGTTATGTTTTCTTTTATATCATAGTGAGAACCATCAAACATTACTGAAGAAAAACCAGCTTCCATAGCTTTTAAAGCTCCATCATAGCTACCGTGGTCTAAGTGAAGAGCAACAGGAACAGTGATGTTTAATTCTTCGATTAAACCATTAGTCATTCCAACTATAGTTTTAAATCCGCCCATGTATTTTCCTGCACCTTCAGATACACCAAGTATAACTGGTGAGTTGTTCTCTTGAGCAGTTAATAAAACTGCTTTAGTCCACTCTAAATTGTTGATATTGAATTGACCTACTGCATATTTACCTTCTCTAGCTTTAACTAACATTTCTTTTGCTGAAACTAACATAGAATACCTCCATAATTTTGAATTTAAATAAATTTAATACAAAACAATATATATGTATTATTCTCTTTATACCCAATATTATAATCTAAAATTATAAAATATGAAATATAAAAATTTTTATTTTTTTATTTTAAAATGAGAAAATAGAAAATATACTTGAAAAAAGTATTTTAAATCCAGATAAAGGTCGGTTATATTGTAATCATCGGGAATAAAAAGTATAATAATATTTGACAATAATGATAGAGAGAGTAGAGGAGGAAAAAATATGCCACAGATTAAGATAAGAGGAATTGAGGCTAATGAGGTTTGTAAAATAAGTGAAAAAATGATAGATGAATTAGTTGCGGTTGTTAAGTGCCCAAGAGATTATTTTGAAATAGAATGTATTCAATCAGTAGCTATAAGAAATGGACAAATAGAAGAGGTGTATCCATTTATAGAGGTAGCTTGGTTTGATAGAGGACAAGAAACTCAAGATAAGGTAGCAACGATTATAACTGATAGTATAAGAGAAGGCCTTAAAGTTGAGAGCTTGGACTTAGCTTTTACTACATTTGAGAAAGAAAAATACTATGAAAATGGTGAGCATTTCTAGGAGAGACGATTAATATGAAACTACCAGTTAAATTTTTAGACAATATGAAAGAAATATTAAATGATGAATTCGATACTTTTTTTAAAAGTTATGATGAAAAAAGATATTACGGATTTAGGATAAATACGCTTAAAATTTCAGTGGAGGAATTTTTGAAGATTTCTCCTTTTAATTTAGATAAAATTCCTTGGAGTAGTGATGGATTTTACTATGAAGAAGATGTAAGACCTGCCAAATCACCTTTTTACAATGCAGGACTTTACTATATACAAGAACCATCTGCTATGTCTCCTGTTGAATTTTTAGATGTTAAAAGAGGACATAAGGTACTAGATTTATGTGCAGCTCCTGGTGGAAAGAGTATTCAAATAGCATCAAGACTTCAAGGAGAGGGAATGCTTGTAACTAATGATATAAATTCCAATAGAGTAAAACCTCTTGTTAAGAATATAGAGATGTATGGAGTATCTAATGTGTTAGTTGTTAACGATTCTCCAAATAGACTTTGTAATAACTTTGAAGAATTTTTTGATAGAGTTTTAGTAGATGCACCTTGTTCTGGTGAGGGTATGTTTAGAAAAGATGAAAAACTCATAAAAAGTTGGGAAAAGGACGATATAAGTATATATCCTAAGATGCAAAGAGAAATACTAGATGAAGCAGCTAAGATGTTAAAGGTTGGAGGAAAATTAGTATACTCTACTTGTACATTTAATAAAGATGAAAATGAAAATATGATACAAGAGTTCTTACATAATAACGATAATTTTGAGTTACTTAATATAGAGAAGATTGGTGGAATTTCTGAAGGAGTAGGACTTAAAGAGGTTGGAAGATTATGGCCTCATAAGTTAAATGGAGAAGGACACTTTTTAGCTCTTTTACAAAAGACGGATGGTGAAACAAAAGAGTATAAGAGTTTAAAGAATAAGAAAAAGCCAGAGTGCTTTGAAGAATTTGAAAAAGAGAACATGAATATAAGCTTAGAAGGGAACTTTATAACTATAAATGATAATTTATATCTAGCTCCAAAGGATATGATAGAGACTAAGAACTTAAAAGCTGTTAGAACGGGTCTTTTACTTGGAAAAGTAGTTAAAAATAGATTTAAGCCATCGCAGGCACTTTGTATGGCAATTAAAAAAGAAGATTTCAAAAGAGTAATAGATTTAGATTCAAATGATACAAACGTTATAAAGTATCTAAAAGGAGAAACAATATTTACAGAGGGTGAAAATGGATTAAACTTGGTATGTGTAAATGGACACCCGCTTGGATTTGGAAAATTAAATAAAGGTACTTTAAAGAACGGATATGAGAAATCCTGGAGATGGATTTAGGAGGATATTATGGCTAAAAAAATGAGAATAGACAAGGTATTATCTAATATCGGATATGGAAGCAGAACAGAAGTTAATATATCTTGCAAACGAGGTTTGGTTGTTGTTAATGGAGATATTGTTAAAAAGAGTTCTACTCAAGTAGATCCAGAAAATGATGAGATATTATTTGATGGAGAAAAAATCAATTATAGAGAATTTATATACTTAATTATGAACAAGCCAGCAGGTTGTATTTCAGCAACAACTGATAAATATGATCAAACTGTTATTGATTTACTAGATATGGAGCATATAGCATTCGATCCTTTTCCAGTTGGAAGACTTGATAAGGATACAGAAGGACTTTTGGTAATTACTAATGATGGTAAGTTATCTCATAGATTATTGTCTCCTAAAAAACATGTTCCAAAAACATATTTTGCAAAAGTTGATGGAGTAGTAACAAATGAAGATATTGAAGCTTTTAAAGAAGGTGTAGTTTTAGATGATGGATATAAGACTTTACCAGGAGAACTTGAAATATTAAAAAGTGATGATATATCTGAGATAAACTTAACTATACATGAAGGTAAGTTTCATCAAGTTAAGAGAATGTTTGAGAGTGTAGACAAAAAAGTAGTATATTTAAAGAGAATACAAATGGGTAAATTAAAATTAGATGAGAGCTTAGAACTTGGAGAATATAGAGAGTTAACTAAGGAAGAACTAGAGTTATTAGAGACAAAATAGGAGCTGATAATTATGAAATTCGAATTTGATACACATTGTCATACGATTGCTAGTGGACATGCATATAGTACTGTTCATGATTTAGTAAGAGAGGCTAAGAATGTAGGTCTTAAGATGTTTGCTTTAACGGATCATGCACCAGCAATGCCAGGTGGACCACATATATATCATATAGGTAATCAAAAGGTAATACCTAGAGTTATAGATGGTGTATTTGTTTTAAGAGGAGTTGAAGCAAATATTATCGACTATGATGGAAAGTTGGATATGGATGATGAGTTTTTACCAGAGCTTGATTTAGTACTTGCAAGTCTTCATGATGTTTGTATAAAGCCTGGAACTAAGGAAGAGAACACTAATGCACTTATTAAAGCTATGGAAAATAAGTATGTAGATATAATAGGACATCCTGGAAATCCAGCATTTGATATAGATGCAAAGAAAGTATTACAAGCTGCAAAGGATAATAATGTATTAATAGAGATAAATAACAGTTCATTTGGAAAGAGTAGAGTTGGAAGTAAAGAGAACTGTATTGAAATAGTTAAGATGGCTAAGGAGATGAATGTTAAATTAGTTGCAGGAACAGATACTCATATATCATTCCAAATAGGAAACTTTGAGCATGTTGAGAAAGTTTTTGAAGAGGTTGGAATTCCTGATGAGCTTGTAGTTAATAACTCTATGGAGAGTTTTATAGAGTATTTGGAGTCTAAAGGAAAGAAAAATATTAAGGATTTTAAAGAATTAATGAAGTAGAGTGCTTGAATAGAAACTAAAAATTATTAAATTTTCAATAGTTTGTATGGGCAAAAATATTCATACCAAAATAACGTTCATGTAAATATATTTTGATAAAACTAAAGCCTTTTACTTATTAACAATCCTAAAGTTTCTAAACTCCCTACGGTCAGACAACGAAACTTTTTAACGGATTATTAAACGTCAAAGTCTAAGTTTTATGGCAAAATATATAAAACCATTCTCTTATATTTTGATATGAATATTTTTAGATGTATGATTATTGTGGTTTTTAAATTGAATAATTCCTAGTTTCTAAGTTATGTATTATATGTATAACTTAGATTTTTATTAAATGCTTATTTAAAAAGATATTTAAAATCATATATTGTGGAGGTTAAGTGTGAAGAAAAGAGATGTAGTGGAGCTTAAGATAGATGGGATGGATTTTGGTGGAAATTCATATGGTTATGTTGAAGGTGAGAGGGTTGATGTTAAGGGTGGTATTACTGGACAGACTCTTAAGGTTTTAATAAAGAAGGTTAGAAAGAATAAGGTAGATGGAAAGTTACTTGGGTTAATTGAAAAGTCTGATATGGAGACTTGTGATACTTGTGATCATTTTGGTCTTTGTGGTGGATGTTCAATGCTTTCTGTTCCTTATGATGAGCAATTAGAGATAAAGGAAGGTCAGATACTTGATTTATTCTCTGAAGAAAATTTTGTTGGGTTTAAGTTTTTAGGAGTTGAGGGAAGTCCTCAAAATCGTGAGTACAGAAATAAGATGGAGTATACTTTTGGTGATGAGCAAAAGGATGGTCCTTTAACACTTGGTTTTCATAAAAAGGGAAGAGCCATGGATATAATAACTGTTGATACTTGTATGTTAATAGATGAGGATTACAGAAAGATACTTAAGAGTACTGTTGAATACTTTGAAAGTAAAGGACTACCTTTCTATAAGACTATGCCTCATACTGGATATCTTAGAAATTTAGTTGTTAGAAAAGGACTTAATACTAACGAGATAATGGTTAATATAGTTACTTCTACACAGGTTGATTTTGATATGACTGAGTACAAGGATATGTTATTAAATCTTGGTACTGATGGTGAGATGGTAAGTATTCTTCATACAGAAAATGATGGACTTGCAGATGCAGTTCAATGTGATAAGTTGAATGTACTTCATGGAAGAGACTACATATATGAAGAGTTACTTGGACTTAAGTTTAAGATATCTCCATTCTCATTCTTCCAAACTAATACTAAGGGTGCAGAAAGACTTTATCAAATAGCTTCTGAATTTATAGGAGAGCAAAAAGATAAGGTTGTATTTGACTTATACAGTGGAACTGGAACTATAGCTCAGATGGTATCAAAGAGTGCTAAAAAGGTTATAGGTATTGAGATAGTTGAAGAAGCTGTAGAGGCTGCTAAGGAAAATGCTAGAATAAACAATATAACTAATTGTGAGTTTATAGCAGGAGACGTTGCTCAAAAGGTTAAGTCTATAAAGGCAAAGCCAGATTTAATTATAGTTGATCCACCAAGACCAGGTATTCATAAGAATGCTTTAAAGGATATAGTAGGATTTAACTCAAAGGAAATTCTTTATATATCTTGTAATCCTAAGACTTTGGTTAAGGATTTAGTTGGATTTGAAGATGGGGGATATGAGATAGTTAAGGTTCAAGGAATGGATATGTTCCCTAACACGCCTCATATGGAGACAGTTGTACTTCTTCGTAAAAAGAATTAGAAAATAGTATAGTGGTTAAGCCAAAATGACGCTTATTAAAATACCGCTACTGTAATAATATTTTTATAAAACTTAAAGATTGTGTCTTATGCAATATCCTAAAACTTCTTAAACTCGCTCTGCTCAGACAAAAGAAGTTTCTTAACGAATATTACAACGTCACGATCTAAGTTTTATTGAAAAATATTAAAAATCAGTAGCTAACATTTTAATAAGCGTCATTTTGTGTTGTTGTTTTTAAATAAAGGAGGTTAAATATTTTTTGAAAAAGTATCAGCCAATCAAGATAAGAAAATAAATGAAGATAGTAGTGAGTATTTTATTGAGGGAAATTGAAGATAAGTATTTGGAGGTTTATTGATTTGTTTTTTATTGTAAAAAATAATCCACGGAACCTGTCTCAAAAAATTATATATAAACAGAATATCAACATCATTGTGTATCTGTATTTAGGTTATTAACATAAGCTCGTCTCAATATTAATTTTATCAAATAATTTTGTCTCGTTTTATTAGTTATACACAGAAATTTGTACTGTTTTAATATTTTGATAGTTATCTAATCTTTAGAATTACTAGGTCATAAGTATATGTATAGACTTTAGATTGTTATGATTTTTTGATTAATATATTTATGTTAGTTATATTTTTGAAAGAATACATAATCATTTTTAGGATCAAATATTTGAGTAAAACTAACTAGGGACATCAAAGATTATGACACACTTCAAAGGTTAAGCTACAGAGTTAAAACAAAACCTCTTGTATCTAGATTCATCAGCTAAGGCTAGTATGATGGAGGGCATGGAATTTAAATTTATAAAAAAGTCTTCTTTTGAAGATTTTAAATGTAGACTTTTTTGAAATTCGTAACAAAAATTATTTTTATCTAAAATTTAAATAGGAATATAATTTCCTACTCATTATAAAAAATTGGATACCTGAGATTAATATTAGAGGGTAAAATAACTATAGGTATGATAAAATTATATTTAAAATAACAAAACTAATGAGGTAGATTTATGTTTGAAAAAATAGATAAAAAGAAAAAACTATTAGATAGTAAAAGACCTTTCTTAAAAACTACAATAGATACTTTAAAAAAATATTATGATGTAGAATTGACATATAACTCTAATGCAATAGAAGGGAATACACTAACTAGAATACAAACAAAGCTTATACTTGAAGATGGAATTACAATAGGAAAAGGAAAATCATTAAAGGAACATTTAGAAGTTATAAACCATAAAGAAGCAATAGATTATATAGAAGATATAGTAAGTAAAGATATAGATATTAGTGAAAATGTTATTAAAAACCTTCATTATATTATTTTAAAAAGCATAAACAATGAGAATGCAGGAATATATAGAAGTGTAAATGTTTTAATAAGTGGTAGTAAACATAGACCACCCGAACATTTTTTAGTAGAAGATCAGATGAGAGAATTAATTTCTTGGTATAATGAGAATAAAACAAAGCTTCATCCAGTAGAACTTGCAGCAGTATTTCATCATAAATATACTTATATACATCCTTTTATAGATGGTAATGGAAGAAGTGCAAGACTTCTTACTAATTTAATATTAATGAGAAGTGGATACCCTATCTGTGTAATTAGAATGGAAGATAGAGATGAATATATGAATGCGTTAGAAAAAGCAAGTGTAAATGATGATTATACTAATTTTATAGAAATTATAGAAAAAGCAGTATATAGCAGTTTAGATATGTATCTTTATATTGTTGGATAATATGGAAGTAACCTAGAGAAGTAAAATTCTTTAGGTTATTTTTGTGTTCAGGTATTTAATATTAACATAAAGTGAAACTTAATTCAGATGGAGTTTTTACTCCAACTGAATTTTTAGTTGAACTAATCCAGAAACTGTTAAGTTCTTATCTTCAGCCTTAAGAGGGTGGAGTCTTAGAACTTTTAGCTTTCGGATAAATTCAAATTATAGGAAAAAACAATTGACTAAGACAATAAATGGATCTATAATATAAATATATTGACTGAGACAATAATAGGGAGGTGATTTATTGATTGGGTTGGAGTATATACTTAGTTTATATAACATGCAGCATATAGAACTTGCAGAAAAACTAGGAATAAAAAAACAAAATATAAACTTATGGATAAAAGGGAAACAAAAAATTCCTAAAAAATATCTCCCTATATTAAAAGAACTATTTAAAATAGAAGAAGATTACTTCACAAAAGAATTAAATGAAATAGAAAAACTAGAGATACAAAAGGAAAAATTAAAGAAAGACTTAAAACCAGTTATAAAAGAACATGAACAGCAATTTATGATTGGAGAAGTTAATGATTTAGTAGAAATACCTATATATGATAAAGAAGAAATTAACTCAATAGAAAGAAGCATTGAAAAAGCAAAACTTGTATCTAGGTTTAAAAATGCTATAGAGGCTGTAGATAATACACCTTACATAGATACTTATAAATTAATTATTGAGTTACTAGAAAAATCTCAACATGAAGTTGTACTTCATAAAACAATTGAAGCACTAGCTCATTATTACGATGTTTTACCAGATTGGGTATCAACAGGTCCAGAACAAGATGAATATGAAAGTGAAATATTTGAAGTATTTGATGATAATAATTTTTAAAATAAGAGGAGGAGTATAAATGTCAACAGGAAATATTGGATTTGAGGAAACACTATGGAAATCAGCTGATAAATTAAGAAGTAGTATGGATGCAGGGGAATACAAGTATGTAGTATTAGGACTTATATTTTTAAAATATATTTCGGATAAATTTGAACAAAAATATAATGAACTTATTGAAGAAGGAGATGGATTTGAGGAAGATAGAGATGAATATACATGTGAAAATATATTCTGGGTTCCAAAAGAAGCCAGATGGGGATTTATAAAAGACAATGCAAAAGATACTAAAATAGGACAATTAATTGATGATGCAATGATTTTAATAGAAAAAGAAAATCCTACTTTAAAAGGAGTTTTAGATAAAAGATATGCAAGACCAGAGCTTGACAAAAGAAGACTGGGAGAACTTATAGACTTAATATCTACAATAAAACTTCATAAGAACGGAGAAAAAGATTTACTTGGTAGAGTATATGAATATTTCTTAGGACAATTCGCAGGAGCAGAAGGTAAAGGTGGAGGAGAATTCTATACACCTACAAGCATAGTTAAAACATTGGTTGAAATGATAGAGCCATACAAAGGAAGAATATATGACCCATGCTGTGGTAGTGGAGGTATGTTTGTTCAAAGTGAAAAATTTGTTGAAGAGCATCAAGGAAAAATAAGTGATCTTTCAATATATGGTCAAGAAATAAATCCAACAACATGGAAGCTTTGTAAAATGAATCTTGCTATAAGAGGACTAGATGGAAATATAGGAGAACACAACGCAGACACTTTTCATAATGACGTTCATAAAACATTAAAAGCGGATTATATAATAGCTAACCCACCTTTTAATATTAGTGACTGGGGTGGAGGAAGTTTAACTGATGATGTTAGATGGAAATACGGAACACCACCAGCAGGAAATGCAAACTATGCATGGCTTCAACATATGGTATATCACCTTTCACCTAATGGATGTGCAGGTATTGTACTTGCAAATGGATCTTTAAGCTCTAATACTTCAAATGAAGGTGAAATAAGAAAGAATTTAATAGAATCAGATTTAGTTGATGCAATAGTAGCACTACCTGATAAGTTGTTTTACTCAACAGGTATACCAGTATGTTTATGGATATTAAATAGAAATAAAAAAGATAACCCTAAATTTAGAAATAGAGAAAAAGAAATATTATTTGTAGATGCTAGAAATCTAGGAGAAATGATAGATAGAAAGCATAGAGAGCTAAAAACTGATGATGTTAAAAAAATAGCTGAAATCTATCATAACTGGAGAGATGATAAGGGTGAATATGAAGATGTAAAAGGTCTTTGTAAATCAGCCAAACTAGAAGAAGTAAAAGAACATGAGTATGTTTTAACTCCAGGTAGATACGTTGGGATTGAAGATGTAGAAGATGATGGAGTTTCTTTTGAAGAGAAAATGGAGAATTTAACTAGTGAACTAAGTGAACTTTTTGCAAAATCTAGAAACCTAGAGGATGAGATTAGAAAAAATCTAGGGGGGATTGGGTATGAGTTGTAATCTGATAAAAAGTAAAGAAGTGCAAGAAATTTTAAATAAGATTGATGAATATTGTAGCATGAATAATATAAAAAAAGATTTAAAAGTCAAGCCACTATCAGAATATGAACTGTCTAATTTACCTGAATTACCAAATTTATGGGGATGGGTAATTAGTAATGATATTTCAACTTTTATTACTAATGGTGTACATTCACCTACTTCAACTATGGATGAATTAGGAATTAATAAAAAAATGTTAAGAATAACTGATTTGAAAGATAACGAAGAACCAAATTTTGAGAATTTACCTTATTGCAAAAGATTTAAAGATAAAGATTGTGAAAAGACTATAAAAAAGAATGATATATATATTTCTTTTACAGGTAATAAATTAGGCAAAAGGTATATTGTTAAGAAAGATAAAGAAGATGTAGTTTTTGCTCATTATTTTGTCAGGTGGCAACCATTAATAGTAAATCCAAAATACATTTATTATGTCTTATTGAGTCATCATTTTGATAGATTTATGTATGAACATACGCTGGGATCAACTCAACCAAACTTAAAAGTTACAGATTTAAAAAGAGTTCCCTTGCCTTTAGCTCCACTTTTAGAGCAAGATAAGATTGCAAAAGTACTTTCAAATTTAGATGAAAAAATAAAAGTTAACAATCAAATAAATAAAAAACTAGAAGCCATGGCTCAATCTATTTTCAAACATTGGTTTGTAGATTTTGAGTTTCCAAATGAGAATGGAGAACCTTATAAATCAAGTGGTGGAGAAATGGAAGAAAGTGAATTAGGTATGATTCCTAAGGGCTGGCAAGCATCGAGACTTAGTGAAGTTGCAGATATTACAATGGGACAATCGCCTAAGGGAAGCTCTTATAATGAAGATGGGATTGGAGAAGTATTTTATCAAGGAAGAACTGATTTTTCAGATAGGTTTCCAGTTAGAAGATTATTCACTACTGAGCCTAAGAAAATGGCGAAATTAGGAGATGTTTTATTGAGTGTTAGAGCACCCGTAGGTGATATTAATATTGCTTATGAAGATTGTTGTATTGGTAGAGGATTGTGTTCAATAAGAAGTAAAGATGAACATAGTTCTTATATCTTTCATTTAATGATGAATCTTAAAGAAAAATTAAATATATATAATAATGAGGGGACTGTGTTTGGAGCTATTAACAAAGGTACGTTGAGTAATATATCTATAGTTAAACCAGATAACTATAGAATTGAGATGTTTAATAAACTTGCATCTAGTTTAGACAAACAGTATTTATGCTTTGGAAAACAAAATAGAAACTTATTATTACTTAGAGATGCTCTTCTACCAAAACTAATGTCAGGTGAAATTAGAGTACCTGTAGATACAAATCAAGATTAATAAAAAATATGAAATTACTATAGCTTACAAGGGATATTGGGACATCAGGGAGAGTAATTTGTAGATGAAGAATATTAAATACTAACATCTAAGGGGGAGATAATATGAGTCTGTTAGAGAATTTTACAGAAGATAGACTTGAAGAAGCTGCAATAGAAATACTTGAAGAAATGGAATATGAGTATTTATTTGGACCAGATATAGGACCTGAGGGAGAGTGTCCAGAAAGAAAAGATTATAAAGAAGTAATACTTGAGCAGAGAGTAAAGGATGCTTTATTTAAATTAAATAGAGATTTACCAGAAGAAGCATTAGAAGAAGCATATAGAAAAATAATAACATTCAATAGCCCTGTATTAGAAGAAAACAATAGAAGTTTTCATAAACTATTAGTAGAAGGAATAGAGGTTTCTTTTAAAGAGAACGGAGAAATTAGAACAAAAAAAGCTCATATTGTTGACTTTGATAAAACAGAAAGAAATGATTTTTTAGTAGTAAATCAATTCACTATTATTGAAAAAGAAGAAAGAAGACCTGATTTAGTTATATTTATTAATGGAATTCCTTTAGTTGTAGTTGAACTAAAATCAGCTACTGATGAAAATGTTGGTATTGATAATGCATATTATCAAATTCAAACTTACAAAAAAGACATATCATCATTATTTAACTATAATGCTTTTTGTATATTATCAGATGGAATAAATGCTAAAGCAGGTACGATTACTTCTAATGAAGAAAGATTTATGAACTGGAGAACTATAGATGGTAAAAATATTGAATCACTTGAAGTTCCTCAATATGAAGTTTTATTTAGAGGAATGCTTGGCAAAGAAAGACTTCTTGATATAATTCAAAACTTTTTATTATTCCAAGAATCAAAGGAAGATGAAAAAGATGAAGAAGGAAATAAAATAGGTGATAAAAAAACAATTATAAAAATACTTTCAGCTTATCATCAGTATTTTGCAGTAAAAAAAGCTGTTGAAAAAGCAAAAGAAGCTACTAGTGAAAATGGGGATAGAAAAATAGGTGTGATCTGGCATACTCAAGGATCTGGTAAAAGTTTTTTTATGGTTTTCTATACTGCACAGTTGGTTAAACAATTAAATAATCCAACCATTGTAGTAATAACGGATAGAAATGATTTAGATGAGCAATTATTTAATACTTTTTCAAAGTCAGAGGATATTTTAAGACAATCTCCAAAACAAGCTAATGTAAGAAAACTAACTGATGAACAAAAGAAGCAGCAATCAAAAGAAAATTCAAAAGAAATCAATGGACTTTATGATTTATTAAATGATAGAGAATCTGGAGGAATTATATTTACTACTATTCAAAAGTTTAAGCCTGAAGACGGTGAAATGCCAGTTTTAACAGATAGAAGAAATGTAATTATTATTGCAGATGAAGCACATAGAAGTCAATATGGATTAGAAGCTAAAACAAATACTAAAACAGGAGAAGTAAAGTTTGGATATGCAAAATATTTAAGAGATGCTCTTCCTAATGCTTCATTTATTGGATTTACTGGTACACCTATTGAAATGGAAGACAAATCAACACCAGCAGTATTTGGAGATTACATAGATGTATATGATATGACAAGAGCTGTTGAAGATAAATCTACTGTTAAAATTTATTATGAAAATAGAATAATTAAACTTGAAACTGATGAAGAAGAGTTAAAGAAAATAGATGAAGAATTTGAAGAACTTACAGAAGGACAAGAGGACAATGAAAGAGAAAAAAACAAAAGTAAATGGTCAAGACTTGAAGCTGTTGTAGGTTCACCAAATAGAATAAAAAAACTTGCTAAAGACATAGTTGAACACTATGAAGAAAAATCTAAAACTATTGATGGAAAAGCCATGATAGTATGTATGAGCAGAAGAATATGTGTTGATTTATATGATGAGATAGTAAAGTTAAGACCTGATTGGCATAGTGATGATGTTGATAAAGGGAAGATTAAAGTTGTAATGACTGGAAGTGCAGGAGATAAAGAAAAACTTCAAAAACATATAGGTGGAAAACAAAGAAGAGATACCCTAGCTACAAGAATGAAAGATAATAGTGATGAACTTAAAATAGTTATTGTTCGTGATATGTGGCTTACTGGATTTGATGTTCCATCAATGCACACAATGTATATAGATAAACCTATGAAAGGTCATAATCTTATGCAGGCAATAGCAAGAGTAAATAGAGTATTCAAGGATAAATCAGGAGGAGTAGTTGTTGATTACTTAGGAATTCTTGAAAGTCTTAAAAAAGCATTAAAACAATATACAGATAGTGATAAGGAAAATACAGGGATAGATACATCAGCAGCTATTGCTGTGATGATTGAAAAAATAGAAATATTAAGAGATATGATGCATGGTTTTGATTACTCAGATTATATGGGGAAATCTCAATCAGCAAGGATAAGAGCAATTACAGGTGGTATGAACTTTATATTAGGGAAAAAAGAAAAAGAACAAAAGGATTTCAAACAAATAGCAACAGAACTTGCTAAAGCTCATTCACTATGTGCAGCTACAAATGAAGGTAAAAATTTAGCTTTTGAAGTAAGTTACTTTAAAGCAGTTAAAGCAAGTTTAGCAAAACTTGAAGCTAAAGGAGTACAAAAGAAATCTAAAAAAGAAATAGAAGCAAGATTAAATCAGATGTTAGAGAGATCAATAATATCAGAAGAAGTTATAGATGTATTTGATGTTATGGGTATGAAAAGACCGGATATTTCTATTTTATCAGAGGAGTTTTTAGAAGAAGTTAGGGAACTAAAACATAAAAACCTAGCTGTTGAAATGTTAAGAAAGCTGTTAGAAGGAAATATAAAATCAATAGAGAAGAGAAATTTAGTTAAGTCTGAAAAATTCTCAGAAAAACTAAAAAAAGCTCTTAATAAATATAGAAATCAAGCAATTACTAATGCAGAAGTAATTGAAGAATTAATAAAAATGGCTAAAGATATAAAAGACATGAAAGATAAAGAAAAAGATTTAGGATTAAATGAAGATGAAATAGCTTTTTATGATGCACTAACATCAGATGATGCAGTAAAAGAGTTTATTGATGATGAGACATTAAAGAAAATCGCACATGAACTAACTATAGCTATTAAAAAAAATACTACAATTGATTGGAGTATAAGAAAAAGTGCTCAAGCGGGAATGAGAAGAATTGTTAAGAGACTTTTAAAGAAATATGATTACCCACCAAAACAAGCAAAAATTGCTTTAGATGTTGTTATGAGACAAGCAGAGCTAATGTGCTCAAATGAAGTTGAGTATTGTATTGAAGAAGAAAATAGTTATAGTGAAATAGCTGCTGAAGAAAATGTACCTTATAAATAATTTACACAATGACTAAAGGAGAAAAAAATGGCAAATATAAAATATGAGATTAAAGAAAATATAGGAACTCTATCAGAATCATCAAAAGGTTGGACAAAAGAGCTAAATTTAATTAGCTGGAATAATAGAGATCCAAAATATGATTTAAGAGACTGGGATTGTGAAAAAGAAAAAATGGGAAAAGGAATTACTTTAAGTAAAGAAGAATTAAAAGTATTAAGAGATATGCTTAATGAAATGGATTTATAATCAAAAATAATGAATCATTATTTAGGCTGTTGATATATTTTAACAGCCTAAAACATTAATATATAAACAACAATTAATTTGAATATTAAAAGGGAGAACAGAATAGATGTTAAAGGATATATTATGGCCAATATCAATAATGCTCATAATAGTAAGTGTAATTGCTTTAATTGTATATAACTCTATAAATACATTAAAAAAATGTAAAGAAATAATAAAGAAGTTTAAAATTTTAATTCAAAGAATTAAAGAAAATCAGGAAAATAATAAACAATTAAAAAAACAAAAAATTACTTGTAGAGGTTTATTAATAAAATGCAAAGATTATTTTTCAGAAAACACAAATAAAAAACTATTACAAATAATATTTATATCAATTCTTATGACTACTTTAAAAGGAGAATATTTATTGAAAATATTTCCTGAAAGTATTCATATAGTATATTTAAGTTTAGTATTGTTTTCAATTGTTTATTTTCTGTTGACAGTTATTAAAAGTCTACTTGTAGGAGTAAAAGGCTTTGAAAGAATATATAACTTATTTGTAGTAATCGTGTTATTTCTTATTTTAGGAATGACTATAGTAGGAAATCTGCTACAAGATATTGTTGAATCAGAAATAAATTTTATAGTGATTTTAGTTTTTATAGGAATGATGCTACCATGTGCCATTTCTTTTGTAAAACATTTCCTAGAGTACTCGAATAAAAATTTAATTGATATTATTGTAGGGGTTATATCTTTTTATGTATTTGAACTTTATATAGCTTTATTATTTGGTATATATAATTTAAGCGCAGATCCTAAATTACAAAATTATATAGATCCTAATTCGAGCTGGAAGTTTATTATAAGAACTATTCATTTTGGATACATGTATATTACATCTCCTCCTGAATTTTCTTATAGACTATCATATTTTATTCAGTTTATTCTAGGGAATATAATTCATGTTGTTCTTTTAGGTTTGATTATATCCTATGCATCAAGTTTTGCTAATAATGATGAATCGAAAAAAAATATAAATAATAAAAAAGAAATATTAGAAGAAGTAGCAGTAACCAAAGAAATAAATTTAAATAAAAAATTAGAAAAAAGAATAATTAATCTATTGTGCTAGTTGAAATCAATTTACTTAATATGGTAAATTGATTTCAACAAAAAATCATCCTCTCAAATTTAAAATCATGGATATTTTATCCAAATATTAAAGACTTGATTTTTGCCATATCCTTATCATTCCCAAGAAGTTTATTTATAAAAAATAATATATTATGAGAAAGAATTTTTATCTTAGTTCTAGTAATAAAACCCCAATATGACTTAGTTTTCACCCTATTCATATTTAATTGCTCTGACAATTGGGAAAAGC
>NZ_JBBMMD010000027.1:0-1171 GCF_037844525.1 Tepidibacter sp. Z1-5
TTGAGATATATTTGTAGCATTCATTCGCCTTAAAAGAATATTAATTTGAGATTGGTCAGGGAAACTATCCATGTTAAATAAATTTGCTGATAGTTTTTCAGTTCCCAGCTTTTCATAAATGATACCACCTTTCTTATTTTAGAGTACTTGTCGAAAGGTAATTCTTTTGTAAGAATATGGTATTATTTTTTTGTCTTTTATTCTATGGTAAAAATAGGGGATGAAGTTTTAATTTATAATAGAGTTGCTAATATTAAAACTGTCTATACAAATGTTAGTGAATACTTTTAGATATTTTGACTAATATAACTTAGGTTTTATCGTTTAATATTCCGTTGAAAAATTTGAGTGTTTGACCGTAGGGAGTTTCTCGAATTTTAGGAATATTAATAAGATAAAATCTTAGTTATATTCAAAATATCGTTGTATTCGCGGTATTTGTATAGATAGTTTTTAATAACCCACAGACCCTAAAAAAATAACCCAGATTTCGTTTGTACGAAATCTAGGTAGCTAACATTTTAATAAGTATCATTTTGAACTTGGATTTTTAGAGTTTTTATAGATTAAATAATAAATTATAGAGATATTTCTTCTTTAAAATAGGGCAATAGTGCATTAAGAAATAGGATATAAAACTAAATATATCCTATTAATTGCATTGTTTTCAGACAAATATTTTGTATACATGTCATAAAAACAAAGAAAATATATATTTCAATCTTTAAAATATATATTTTTAATCACTAATTTAGAGTATTTAAATATAAAATTATGATAATTTTTTATTTGGATTATATAATTAAAAAATTAATATAAATGTCTAAAAATAGAGGTTTTGGGGTATGATTAAATAGAAATAAATAATACGATTTAAAAATTGTTTCAAAAAAGGTGTTGACGGACTGTTCAATAACTGATATATTATTACTTGTCCTCAACAACGAGGCGAACGAGAAACACATGAACACAACATATGAACTTTGAAAATTAAACAGTAGGTTATAAATAAATCACAAACAGTGATTTTCGGAAACAACACATAAAGTCAGTTACTGAGTACTGGCAAACTTTTATTTAAGAGTTTGATCCTGGCTCAGGATGAACGCTGGCGGCGTGCCTAACACATGCAAGTCGAGCGGAGATTAAGAAGCTTGCTTCTTAATCTTAG
>NZ_JBBMMD010000028.1:0-592 GCF_037844525.1 Tepidibacter sp. Z1-5
TCAAAATATCGTTGTATTCGCGGTATTTGTATAGATAGTTTTTAATAACCCACAGACCCTAAAAAAATAACCCAGATTTCGTTTGTACGAAATCTAGGTAGCTACCTAAATTTCGTACAAATGTAATTATTTATTCACTATAAAATACCAATTGATCAAATCTCTAATTTGGAAAAATTATAGCTCTTAATCTCAAAACAAATGACATTAAAATACCGCTAATGTTGTAAATATTTTTAATAAAACTAAGAATTACATCTTATTGAATCTCCTAAAAGTTCTGAACTCCCTCAAGGTCAAACAACGAACTTTCTTAACGGATATTCAAACGCTGTAATTCAAGTTTTATACAAAAATATTTAAATCATTCGCTAACATTTTAATGCCATTTGTTTTTTAATATGTTTCTTAGATATGAAATGGATTTAAATATATGTTGTTTTCAAAAAAAACAAAAAGAAACAAAGGTAATCAATTCATTACCATTATTTGTAATGAATATTCTGTTTTATTTCTTACCTAAATTATCATAAATTAAAACTCAACTGCTCATACGAAGGATTACACATTGCGTTAGCAATAAGGTTTGCAA
>NZ_JBBMMD010000028.1:715-925 GCF_037844525.1 Tepidibacter sp. Z1-5
AAGATGAAAGTATTTGAACTATTATAATCCTATTCCTAACAGTGTTTGGAATCTCATATACCCTAGCAGTTTTATCTGCTTGAGCATAATCTGATATGTCTATATTTTTTGCAATGTTTTTTGCTGTTTTAGAAGAGTATCCTTTTGTGCTAACCTCATAAGATTTACCATTTGCAATCAAACCTGATTGATCAAAGTCTACGACTATAT
>NZ_JBBMMD010000029.1:0-634 GCF_037844525.1 Tepidibacter sp. Z1-5
CTGTTGTTTGCAACACTGAAACACTGAAAAATATCGTATTAGCTATAGAGGATAGAAAACCTGTTATAACTAAGGATATTACAGTTGGTGGAAGAGTTAAAAATGCTAAGAATGGAATGCACTTCTTGGATGTTCCAATAGGAATGCCTATTAATCATTACATACAAGAATGTGGTGGATACGAACTACCATATGGAGAAATAGTATTAGGAGGACCTTTCACAGGTCGTCATGGAGAAGAAGATTCTCCAGTTACTAAAACTTTAGGTGGTATATTAGTTTCAATGCCATTTCCTAATGAAAGCAGAAAAGTTGGTATAATTGCGTGTGAATGTNGGAAACTAAGTGTAAGAGAATGACAGAATCTAATGGAAGATACAGATGTGACTTACCTGGTATGTGCCCAGGACAAGCAGAAAAGGTTTTATATCTTAAAAAGCAAGGTGCAGAAGTGATTATTACTGGAACATGTGAGGACTGAACTAACACAGTCATGAACGTAGCTCCTAGGTTAGGAGTGCCAGTGTACCATAGTACTGACCATGTTTTAAGAGGTGCAGGACATAAAATATATAGAAGAAAAAAATAAGAGGAGGCGATTTATATGTCAATTACTCCAGAAACAGCTAAGGCT
>NZ_JBBMMD010000030.1:0-1568 GCF_037844525.1 Tepidibacter sp. Z1-5
AATTAATTACCTTTGTTTCTTTTTGTCTTTTTTGAAAACAACATATATTTAAATCCATTTCATATCTAAGAAACATATTAAAAAACAAATGGCATTAAAATGTTAATCTGTACCCTTTGTAAAGGACAATAAAAAAAAGACTACGCTACATTAAGAAGATGATTTCTGTATTGGACAGGAGTCATCTTTTTTAATCCCCATTGATATCTATAGTTATTATAGTAAGTCATGTATTGTTTGATTTCACGTTTAAGCTGTTCTAAAGTTTCGCATGATTTGATATTTGCTTCATCTTTAAAGTGCCCGAAAAAAGATTCCTGTGGCGCATTATCCCAGCAGTTACCACGTCTTGACATAGATTGTCCTAATTTATAACGTTTAACTAATTTCTGAAATGTAGGATTTGTGTAATGAAAACCTTGGTCTGAGTGAATAAATCCCCCTTTAGGCATTTTAACTCTCCTGCCTTTTATCAATTTATCTATTGTGTCAGTTACTATATCTAAAGCTAGGCTATTAGAAACATTGTATGCCAATATTTCATTCGTAGATCCATCTTTGATTGTTGATAAATATGCTTTTTTACCTTTCCCATAGAATAAATATGTTATATCTGTAAGCAAAACTTTACCTGGTATATTTTGCTTAAACTCTCTATTTAGCAAATTAGGTAATCTTCTATGTTCTTTAGTAGCTTTCAATATTTTCTTATATGGATTAGCTCTTCTAAACGGACATATGATACTATATTTTTTCATTATTCTTCGAATTCGTTTTAAATTATATCTAATTCCAAACTGACCTTCTAAAGTCATTTTAATCTGTCTAGCTCCTTTTTTACGTCTTTTAAATTTATATGCCTTTAAAATAATATCTCTTACTACTTCATCTTGTTTATTACGCTCTTCTCTTAATAATTTTGATTTTATGGAGAAGTAATTATAGTATCCAGAACGTGATACACCTGATATTTTACATAAATAACTAACCATATTTTTTAATTCATATTTTTCTATCACAGAATTGATAAGAATAAATTTTTGTTCAGCAGATATTTTTATTTCTTTCTTATCGTCCTCCTTTCCAGCATATCTATCTTTTTTAGCAATTCATTTTCTGCCTTTAACAATCTATTTTGAGCTTCAATACGAGCATATTTTTCTTCTATAGAAAGCTCTGCTTTCCTTGGTCTTCCTGAATTTTCTTTTCTAGCATCTCCTAATCCATAGATACCATTTTTAGAATATGAAGCACGCCATCTTCTAGCTGATGAGTTAACACGACTCATTCCAATAATGTTTATATCAAATCCATATTCTTCGAATATATCTCTTGGAAATTTACCTTTTTCATACTATGTTATGAAAATACGCTTAAATTCATCAGTATAATTAATCCCTTTCATACCAACTCTTTTTACATATTGGTTGTGAGATAATATTTCTATCTCTTTTTCTGTAAATATTTTATTACTCATTTCATCTCCCACCGTCCTTTTTTTCATTATACATAAAATACCCTATAGAATGGACTTTTTTTAAGTGTCCACTCTATAGGGTACAGTATAT
>NZ_JBBMMD010000031.1:0-12081 GCF_037844525.1 Tepidibacter sp. Z1-5
TACTAGATCGAGTTCATGTCCTAAGAAATTCTTAAAGGATTTTTCTGGATATCTGCAAACTGATGGTTATGATGGGTATAACAAAGTAGAAAATATAAAAAGACTTTACTGCCTAGCTCATATACGAAGAAAATATTATGAAATAATAGTAAACCTAAATGAAGAAGCCCTAAAAAAATCTCGTGGAGTAATAGGGTTTAATTTCTGTGAGAAAATATATAAACTTGAAAAATCTATAAGAGAAAAGTACAGCGAAGCTGACAATTATTACAAGCTACGCTATGATACAAGGCTTGAAAAATTAAAACCACTACTAGAAGAATTTAAAGAATATGTAGATAGAGAAATAAAAGACGCATTACCAAAGAGCCCTTTGGGCAAAGCCCTAGAATACAGCAAAAAGTTATTACCTAAAATGGAAACTGTATTAGAAGATGGATCTTTGGAGATAGATAACAATNATCTAGTACCTTGATATATTCAATTATAGAAACGGCGAAAGCCAATGATTTAGTGTCAGAAAAATATCTATTATATTTAATGAATGCGATATCGAAATTGGAAGATATAGAAAGAACGAAAGCGAACTTACTAGCACTAATGCCTTGGTCAGATACTTTACCCGAGGAATTGCAAATCAAAAATAAGAAATAAATTTTAAAAATCCAGTATACTAATTTTTCTAGTTAGTTATACTAGATTTTCTATTTCAAGACGGTAAATCTTTGACGCATACATATATTCTATTAAATACCTAAAAATAAAAAGTACTGTAACAATATTTTTTTAATCTATCAAATCATCTCCAAGCGGCAAATACTTAGGAATATTTTTATTTCCCACACTATATTCACCATTAGTTTTATCAGAATATACCGACAATCTAAAATAGCAGTGTTTAGGATTAAACAAGCCTCCTCTTGGTTGATATAAATATTCATATTGAAAATTAGGATCATCCTTCAATTTAACAGTTATGTAATAATCAGTATTAAGAAGCCCCATTGTAATTCTTTTGCTTTCAATGTTATCTTTTTTTATTCCTTGTTTTTTCATATATTTATACATTTCTTGTTCTGCAAAATGTTTCTGTACTGGATTATAAATAATCCACAAACCCACTATCAATGCACAAATAATTGATATAAAAATCCTTTTTTTTGACATCCACTCACTCTCCTTTAAAAGTTTTACCACAAAAGAGTAATTCTTATAAATGAAAAAGAGGTTGTACGATACAATGAAGTAATTGTAAATACTATCAGTCTACTTTTCAGTATAGAACACGAATGCTAGTATTAGGCTCTATAGTAACATATACTTCCCTCTGATAAATAACTTAGCTATTATTTTTTGACTTAATTTCTTCAAACCACTCCAACCCAATGTGATTAGCAGTTTTGACTGGATCGTTAGAGTAAACTAAACCATACTTATATTCTGCTTTCAAACCATTTTTTTGTACATCATAAATCAGTTTAAACTCTGTTGGCATATCTCTATCATATTCTATACACAATTTTTTAATATTTTCGATATCTTCATTAATAATATCTAATACTGCAAATTGACGTTCAGTGGATACATCATATCTTTCTTCACCTCCATCAATAGCATCATTCAAATTATGCTTTTTTACATACATATTATTTATTTTGTAAAAAAAGCTACTAGAAATGACATCTCCTTCACACGAAGCATATACATATACTTTTTCGGCTCTATTCTTAACATATTCTAAGCATATTGATATCATATCTGCTTGAGTTTCACTAAAATATTCCTCAAATTCTTTCATATTTCACATCTCTCCTTTACCAACTAATGATTTAGCTTCCCTTACTTCCGTAGCAGTTTCACACGTCCCCTTAGATAAAAAACTGTATCTAAATACTAATAGTAGCAACAGTTTCATTTCCTGTTACCACTAGATTATGACAGTCTGCTATTTTTCTATTCACTAGTCACTATTATCTATCCCTTGAATTATTTTTTCAGTACAATCCCACAAGAACTGTTTATTCTTTATATGGTTCCGATTTAATAAAATTCTCTACTAAAAATTTATCTGTTTCATTTAAACTCTCAAAAAGTTCATTGAACATAGTTTTTGCATCTTTATTGTCTAAAAATGATAATGTGGCTATAGCTGCATGTCCAAACTGCCACGGTCCAATAAACTTATTGTTCTTTAAAAGCTTACCGAGTTGGGCTAATCTATCAACAATTCTCTTATTACAATAATTTCTCTCTATTATTTTGAACATGGCCATAGCTACAACTCTTAAATTGTTAGCCTCTAGACAAACAATTAAATTTTTATTTTTAATCTTATCATTTTTAATTTCTTCTACTAATTCAAAAATCGAAACCATAATCTATCTTCCTCACATAACATTCTATTTATTTATATATCCTTATCTATCAATTATATATTTTTTTCCCCTTCAAAGTTATTCCACAATATTATCCAAACCTAAACTTTTTCTCCCTTTAATTTCACTTAATTGTAAAACCTTATTTCTCTGTTGTCTTAATAATTATTTGATTCCATTAAAAATAAATTTCTGTTCTTCAACATCTAAACATTTAGTTTTTGCTACATTAATTAATAATCCAAGCTTTGGATCATAGAGATTATGTAATATATTAAAAATAAATATATATCTATATTTTACCATAATATAAATCACACTTTTTCATTTATATGTAATTTTGCAGATATATGGAATAAAAACAGCAGCTCTAATTATTACTACTTTGCTCATAAAAAATATTTGTATTTCTACTAATTTTATTATTAATGATCTATATATTAAAATATATGAGTATATTGAAATATATAAAGAAGGTGACTGTAAGTCTCCTTCCTAAATAAGCAGATAGTTATTTTTTAATGTAAAATGCATTCTTGTTGGGGTGTGCCCCATTAGTGGTACAAGCATGACTTGTACCATTTTTTCTCATATATGATTTTTTTAATAAATGGCTATGTTTTAAAATAATGTTGATAATTTAATTTAGATACTATAAAAAATGCAAGGTTAAAAATCATATTTAAAATATTCCTTAACAAGAGTAGTTAAAGGATAAGAAACATCTATATCTAAATCGCAAAAATATAAATATGCTATACTTTTCTTCTTTTCAGATGTTCCAATCATACCAAAAGTTCTTCCAAACATTGTATTTCCTTTTCCATTTTCACCTACGACCTTAAAATTGTAACTATTTATTGAAAACTCAGGTTCAGGTATCATTCTATCAGTATTCTTTGGTAAAAAAATATATTTTTCCGATAATTTATTTTTTTCACTTTCATATGTTTTATCGTCATACTCTACAACAAGAACAACTGAATAAGATTCAAATATATACCATGAATTATCAGTATATTTGTATGAAATATTCTTATATTTGGGCAAATCATCAAGATTAGGCATAAAATCTTTTGCATATTCATCGATTATAGTGCCAGTATTAAGGTAATTCTTAATGTTTGAATTATTATAGTGAGTAATATAACTATTAATGCTAATAATACAAAAAATTAAAACAATTAATTTAATGATTAAATATTTTTTCCTCATTTTAAATCACTTCTTTCAAAATAAATCATTTTTAATTAGTGCTTTTTACAAGATGTCGTAAAGTTCAAAATTCTTTTTCTAAATTATATTCAATATAAAAAACATTATTATCAATAAAATAATTGAGTTTATATTAATCACTTAATTCGTCTATGATTTTTCGAAATTTCTTTTCCGAAGTAAGTTCTTGCGTTATGAATTTGCCCTTATAAAATAATGAATATATGGTAAATGGCGATGAATTTTTAATAGCTTTGTCTTTATTATCTATAAGCACTTTTTCATATATATACCCTTGTTCCTTTGCAATTTTAGATTGTAAATCAATATAATAGTTCACATAGGGTCATTGATTAGAATAGTAGACTTTAAATCCATCATTGTTTTCACCTATACCATTTTTAGTGGTTTCTAAAAATTGTGGGAGTATATCTTTATTACTTAATTTCAAATACAAAAGCTCAAAATATGGTTTTGCAATATCTGCTTTTTTAAATCCATGTTTTAAAAAGAATTTTTTATCGGCCATATACGGTCTTTTTTTATCACTACATAAAATAACGATTCCATCTTTTCCTTTTTCCTTGCTATCTTCAATACATTTTTCTAATAGCCTTTTCCCGTATCCATGGCCTTTATATTTACCAGATACCCAAAAACAGTTTATTACCATATAATTAGGAGCATTAATAGGCAGATAAGCTATTTCCGAAGGCGCATATTCAATAAATACTTTAGCTCTTTCATTTAATTTTATAAATACATATCCATTTTCAATTTATTTTTTAAGCCACTCCTTCTTTACTTTATATCCTTCTACACTCTTTTTATCAGAAAAAGCACAGCAAATATGCTCACTTCCTATATTATCCTTTGTCAACGTTATAAAATCCATTTTTTATCCCCTTTCTAATAATAACTTCAAATTTATAATTTATTTTGATCATGTCATTCTCTATAATTTACACATTATATTTAATAATGACCTTATCATTTATTATATAACATTTTCCATATATTGCAGTAATATGTAAAGATGAGTTTAAATCAAAGTTTAATTTCTTTTATATTCTAAAACAATGCAATGTTCTTATATAATTTTATAAACAACTTAAAATATAAAAAAGAAGGTGACTTTAAGTCTCCTTCCTCAATAAGCAGATAGTTATTTTGAAATGTAAAAAGTATTCTTGTTGGTGTGTGCCCATTAATTGTACAAGCATTACTTGTCCATTTTTACATTTTATTTATCACTTCGTCCTTCTATATTATTTAATATAATATCCATTAAATGTATCAATAATATCTTACATTTTGCTTTATACTTCAAGATATTATTTTAAGTTTTCATTTACTTAAGTACTGTAACTTTACTAACAATTTCTACACTCTAAATAATCATATCTCCAATATTATCTCTTCTTTTATTACTAGAACATTTATAAATCTCTTTAAATTTTGCGTATTGCTCAGACCAAATAAGTATATTAGAATTTGTTATCCATTGATCACACGCCCCCTGCATTTCAAGATTCTGTAACTCTGCTGGTAGTTTTTTATTTAAAGCATCGACCACCGTTCTTAGTGAAAAACTTGTTATCCCTCTTGATAACTTAACCTGATCAAACTGGATTTTACTTGTAATTTGTAACCTATTATGTTCCCTTAAAAAAAGAAGAAATACCTCTTCTAATGTATTCACTATACATTCTATATCGTTAGTCATCAAACAACTCTCTATTTTTTCCCCAATTTCAGTTGCTAATCTTGGTAGGTTATAAAACTCTTTAGAAATCCATTTTGGTGTCCCTGGACAATATTTTCTGTTTAATAAGAAGGTTAATCTTATAATACAATCTACTATCTTATGTAAAGCTAATTTTGCTGATAATATATCGCCACGCTTACCACATAACCCTACTATTTCCAAATGATCAATGTTCATCCAAGTATACATTAGTTTGAAGCACCATACCTCTTCAGGTAAATAATTAAATTTTTCTCGTATTAGGGATATATCTCCTATTGGATCATAAAAAATTTTACCCCTTGTTAACTCTAAAAGCTTTTGTTCTGGTAAGCATAACCAGTCAATGTATGTAGGTTTCTCACTTTCTATTTCATACTGAATCTTCAGATATCTCCAAACTGTAGTTAGAGCAACATGATGCATTGACCCTTCAATAGCTTCAGATGGAACAAGAACAGGTATATCATTATCTACTTTATACCTCGTATAATATCCCAAGAATTTTAATGGCAGTTTTACACTTAACATTTTATCTATTTCTTTGCCATACTTTTTATAATGATCTTCAGATAGCCACACCTGACATCTTGGCCCCCATTCATGATCCCTCGATATTTCATCATCATAACCAAGAACATCTGATCCATAACCAATTAATCCTATAGCGTATTTATCTGCTAAAAAAGGAAAATACTCATTAATTAAATTTATTACAACATCCATTGCAAACTTTCTGTTAAGCTCTAATCCTTTCATTTAACCCTTTTTCTCCTAAACCTTAATTTTATATAGCTATATTATTAATAAATCTAACTCATAATCTCATTTCATGACTCATTAATTGTATATATTTTTATTAACATGCGTTAGTTTTAGATCTCAACCCATTACATATCTATTGTTCACTCCTAATAATTTTATATAATATTTTACAACTGACGTTAACAGTTATATATATCTTAATCTATACATATATTCTATATATAATATTAGTAAAAAATAGAAATAAACTATTAGAGTTGAACAATCATTCTGACCTCTCTGTAAATTGTTCCGCCTGCCTCATATTCAAACACTTCTTTTTTTTCAAAACCTAATTTTTCATACAAAGCAATAACAACCTGATTATCAATGCTGGCACTTGTATAAAGTTGTATATGACCATATTTATTAATAAAGAATTCTACAAACTTTTGTAAAGCCATTTTCCCAATTCCTTGATTTTGATATTTCACATCAACCATAAATCTACTCATTGACCATCCATTGAGTTCAACATCAAAATCATATAAAATAAAACCAACCATTTTATTGTCATTATAAATACCTAATGGGTATAAATCAGGCTCATATGCCGCTTGTACTAAAGAAAACATATTGGGAGCGACAAATTTTTTTTGTTCTTCATTTAAACTAAGTTCTATACACTCATTATAATTTGTTCTATCAATTTTCTTAAACTCAATATTCATTTTGAACCTCCTTGCAAAATTCCATTTAACTGAAGATTACATAAATAATCTTTAGTTCACTATTTTCAATAAGTGATTACTAAATTATAACATTAGTTGTTTATTTTTGAAATAAAATGATTTGCAATTGCTAAATTTCAAACTTATTTCAAAACTGAATCAACTGAATTTTCAAATAGATCTTATACTTATTCAATAATTATTACAAACAAAGTAACTGCAATAGTTCCAAGTATACGAGGAGGAGTCAAAATGAGAATAATTCAATCAATAAGCAACATAGAATAACTAAATCAACTTTCAACACTAGATAAGGATCTGCTCAATAAAGTAGACAATGATTTCAAATGGATGCTGAACGAATACAAATCACTATGTTTTGAGTACACGCCAAAAGAAAATGGAATAACAGTGATTCTTGAATCTGGAGATACATCAAAGATATTCAAACACCTAGGTATATCAGCACTGAAAGACATTATTCAAGAGTTTGTAGATGAATTTGACCTAAGAAGGGTTACAACATACGCGAAAAGCCTAATACTGTTCAATAATGAATATTCTGTGATGCTCTTTGCTAATCCATAATAAATTATTACTTCTGAATATTTTCTTATTCATGTTCTACACATTTAAACATATTCATATACTTTATTAAATATAATTAAAAGGAAGGTGACTACAAGTCACCTTCCTTTTAATTAGCAGGTAATTATTTTAAAAGTGTAAAAAGCATTCTTGTTGGGGTGTGCCCCATTAGTGGTACAAGCATAACTTGTCCATTTTTTCTATCTCGAATTGCTTCTTCATCTTATACCATTGCCTTCCTCCTACTTTGCTAACCTGATAATTCAACTATTTTCTTTTTCGAAACATAAACCAAATCACCTAATAAGTTTCTCTTTATCTTTATTCTTTGCTTCGTATATATCTCACAGCTACTGCAATAACTCAAAATACTTACTCTTCTTTTTTTATTATCAAAACCTAATTTTAATCTTTTACTATATTTACCGCAACTTGCACATCTAGCTCTTAATCTAGTTCTATCTAGCATATCAATTGTAATATTTAAAGCTACTGAATCATAGAGAGAATCTATCTCATTAATTATGTAATTTTCTATTTTGTATTTATCAAATATTTCTCTAAAAACATCTACTGTTAATTTAGCATCATCTAATGCTTGATGAAATTTATCTGTTGATCCAACTATGTTTTCTGTATTTATTATATCATGCAAACTCACTCGTCTATCATACCCTAAAATTTCGCAACAATATCTTTGGATATCAATATATGGAAGTAAAAGCGATTCTACTTTATAATTCGGATTATAATACTCTATATTTCTTTTTAATACTTTAATGTCACTATCACACCAAGAGCATAATATGTAATCTTTTCCTATCCATTTCTTAAAATGTTTTAGAGCTTTCTTAAAGTCAAATCCATATTTCAAATCCTCATCACCAATTCCAGTAAGTTCTGCTATTCTTGGATTCAATTTTTTATAAATAGTTGGTTTTACATATACTCTAAAACTATCCACATATTCTAATTTATCATTTAATTTCATTGCACCAATTTCTATTATTTCATCAAAAAATTTTGTTTTCTCGTTAAACTTCTTATAATAGCTAGCCTGCCCCTTTGTGTTTTTAAAACTATTCCATTCTAAATCAAAAACAATGTAATTCAATTTTATCACCTACCACTCATCTTAATAAATGTTTTAGATACCCTTACATATCTGCAATTGCCTAATATTTACGTTTATATATCCATTATAATCCAATGTATAAATTTTCTCTATATTCCAATAAATGTTTTAGATTTCTTTTAGTGAAACATTAATAATAATCTACTTTTTAGATCTATTTACTATGGATAATTGTAAGATAATTAGTTTATTCTCTAGTATGAATATTAATACTTTAATAGGCTCACAATTCAATTCATTATAACTGCATATTTGTGATTCTAATGTATAAAAAATATATGGTCTTTTCCCTTTGTTTTATCATTCTATATCTTAAATTAGAACACCTTGCTTTGGAAATATATTGTATAATATAGGAAATATAGAGTTTATAAGTTTAATATTTTTATCATGGACTCTCGCTCTATTGAAAAACTTAATAATTCAAACCTGTCAACAGATAGCATTTAAAGACAGGACAAATAGGTATAAAATATTTAATATAGAAACAGAAAGGAATGAGTTTATGAATTGGCTTAATGCAATGAATAATGCAATAGAATATATAGAGGCTAACATAACTAAAAAACTTGACATTGAGAAGGTTGCAAAAATTGCATTATCATCTACATTTCACTTTCAGCGTATGTATCATATGATAACCGGTGTTACAATAGGTGAATATATACGCAGAAGAAGACTTACACTCGCTACACAGGATATTATATCTGGTGAAAAGATCATTAATGTAGCTTATAAGTATGGTTATGAAACGCCTGAAGCATTCACAAAAGCTTTTAGAAAAATGCATGGAATAAGCCCTTCGGCAGCGCGCGAGCCAGGAGCAAATCTTAAGGCATATCCTAAACTATCCTTTCATATTTCAATAAAAGGAGATAAAAATATGAATTATAAAATTTTTGATAAAGAAAGCTTTAAAGTAGTAGGCAAACAAGCAAGAATATCTATGGTAAATGAAGAAAATTTTAATCAAGTGCCAAAATTCTGGTACGATTGCATGAAAGATAGTTCATATGATTGGATTTCTTCAAGAGTAGGTAAGCTTGGAGTTCTAGGTATATCTAAGGATTTCGATAAATATAAAGATGAATTTAATTATATGATAGCAGTTGAAGAAATAAAGGACAAACTTCCAAAAGGATATGTTTCAGCAACTATACCGGCAGCAACCTGGGCTGCATTTGAATCAGTTGGACCAGTGCCTGAGGCTTTACATGATCTTGTTAGAAGGATATATACAGAGTGGATGCCTTCTACAGGATATCAGCATGAGTGCGCACCAGATCTTGAAGTTTTTCCTCCTGGAGATATGTCCTCACCCGATTACAGATGTGAGGTTTGGATTCCTATTAAGAAGTAAAAGGAATGAAAGTAACAAAGGATATAAAATCACAAGATTATCGGAGTTAATAATATTTTGAATAAAATAGAAACAGCTTGATTAATTAATTATAAAAATAGTAGCTTTCCAATTGGAACTGGAGCTACTATTTTTATACTTTTATCTAAAAAAAATGTGTCTTAGCTGGGGTAGTACCAGCTAAGCTACATCAATAAGAAAATTATATACCAATTAATATAAATCCACTTTATAGGTTTCCTTCATAAATAAGCAGATAGTTATTTTAAATATAATGCATTCTTCTTGGAGTGTCCCCCATTTTTGGTACAAGCGTAATTCATCCTCTTTTCTAACAAATATAACATTTATTGTATATAGATTACATAGGCTATATATTACTTATTATGATTATTGGAATTGTTCGACACTGGATAGTCCCCACCATACAAAAAACAATACAAAGTATAATCTTCTCTCCACTGTTCACTATCACAAAATAATAAACCTATATATTTTTTAACTAAAATTTCATTTTTTACAAATTGTTAATATCCAAATACCCATTAATATACTCCAATAATTTCTTGCTTTCTAGTATATATTGATTATCTAAATCCATAGTATTTTTATTTTTTTCAAGATATTTATACGCTCTATCTATAAACAATTTTACTTCCTCATATAATCCGCACACAAAAAAAGTGTATATATTATTTATATAACAAATATATTCATAATATCTAGAATTTCTCCTTAAAGCGTATTGGGGTAAATGACTATTAAGTGATTTTATATTTTCATTTAAATTTTTCATCACATACGCCTCTCTCCTTATTGAATTTTATTGATATTTATTCCTCTACCACTCAGTTCCTTTATAGCATCAATATAGTCATTTTTTAATATTGAAATATAACTATATCTTGAGTCATAAATATAAACTCCATCACTATATACTTCATGATAATCAAATTCTAATATTTTATCATACTCTTTTACTTTAAAACTATTTTTGCTAGTTATCTCTAATATTTCCCCTTTTCCGCCAGAAACATTAAATAAATCTTCCGCTATCTCTGAACAATCATAATTTCTATCATTAAAGTATTTAGATTTATTTTTATTCATTGTGTCTACTACATCATCAAGATAACCCGTCCGCTTAATATTTAAGTTTCATATTTTAATATAATTCTAAATAACAGCATGGTATTGAAATTATTGGACACTGAGCAATATATCTTTATGTAAATAAAATCAAAAAAACTCTATGAAAAATGCTTTTTAATTGCACTTTCAACATCTCCCATAGCATAGAGAAAATCCTGTTTGTAGTCAGAAGATGTTTCCATATACATTCGTGTGAACATCTTCATTTTACGTAACTCTCCATTTGAAATATCCTTGCTATCATAATTGATAATGCCTAATACTCTATTGTATTCATTGATGAAAACCTTAATTATTGATTCATTAGACTTCAATAACTTTTTTTCCATAAGAGCTAGCGCTCTCTCCAATAAGCATTTAAATTCTGATATTTGCATTCTACACACCTCCTAATTTAAAGGACTACTATTTATAATCCACTCATTTGACTAATTTTGTGGAATAAAATTTTAATCTGCTCCATATTTAAACACTTTTCAATTTCAGATACCTATTCAGCCACTTTTTCGATATTTAGTGTCGTTCCTTTTTGTATTTTTATTTTTGCAACAGATTCTAATTTATTTCACTATTCAGGTAGTAATTCTAGTTTATCCATTATCTCTTACTTATTAATTACAGAACCACCATTAGCTTTTGTAGTATTACCAAAAGCTCTGTAAACAATGATATCCCTCGTTATTTCCACAGTTCTATATAATTCGTCTGTAAAAGACTCCTTTATTTAACCATGTAACAATGCATCCACTGTAAGTATTTTAACCTTATCATCTATAGCTACAATAAATTTATCCATATCCTTAGTATTTAACCTTTATATTTTTGTATGTAATTTTATATGTAAAAAGAGAATGTTTTAACATCCTCTTTCATACTAATACACAGGTAATTATTTTTAATGTAAAATGCATTCTTATTGGGGTGTGCCCCATAGCCATCAAGCTAAGGAGTTGCAAAGGTCACAGGAATATTGCAATATTTAATTTTTTAAGATAGAGAGTATAAGAAATAGTATTTCGGGATTTTTTATCCAT
>NZ_JBBMMD010000032.1:0-13754 GCF_037844525.1 Tepidibacter sp. Z1-5
GGTTGATAGGTTCAGGGTGTAAGCTCAGTAATGAGTTCAGCTGATGAATACTAATAGATCGAGGACTTAACCTAATTTAAATCTGATCAATTTTGAAAGTATTAATTTGTAATATTTTAAAGCTCAAACTTAAATAATCATTTTGATTAACATACAAGGATAAATAATTATTTAAAAATCGCTTAAAAATATTAAAAATCAATACTGGTTTTACAATAGGATATGCGGGTGTAACTCAGTGGTAGAGTTCTGGCCTTCCAAGCCAGCTGCGAGGGTTCGACTCCCTTCACCCGCTCCAAATATGTGGTTATTATAGCAAAGAGGATACACCTGTTCCCATTCCGAACACAGAAGTTAAGCTCTTTAGCGCCGATGGTACTTGGGGGGCAGCCCCCTGGNAGACTAAAAATATTAGCATAATAGAGGTTTTTTTATCACTATACAGAATATTTAATTAATGTTGATAAATATAAGATTTAAATAATATAATAATATAGAGTTTTTTCTTTATTATATATACAAAATGAGAGGAGGTACAATATGAGCAAAGTCATTATAAGGCCAATTAAAGTAGATGATATTCCCTATATAAATGAAATGAGGATAATGAAGGGTGTAAAAGAAAATATATTAGGGATATCAACTGAAAGATTAGAATGTACAGAAGAATTTATTAAAAATATAGATATAAATAAGCATATGTTAGTAGCACAATTAAAAGAAGAAGATACGGTAGTCGGATTAGTTGGACTAAATGTAAATCCTACTCCTAGATTAAGACATAGTGCAAGCATAGGAATTATGGTACATAGGGATTATCAAGGAATAGGAATTGGTAAAAAACTTATGAAAGAAATATTAGATTTAGCTGATAATTGGTTAATGTTGAAAAGAGTAGAGTTGGGAGTCTTTGCAGATAATGAAAAAGCAATAAAACTATATGAGTCATGTGGTTTTAAAATAGAAGGAAGAAGAAAATATGCTGCAATACGAAATGGTAAATACGAAGATGAATATATAATGGGAAGATATAATATATAAGGAAGGTAAGAAAATATGAAATATATAGGAACAATATTAAATTGTATAATTGCTACTTTAATTATAGTTTTTACGAAACAATTACAAGGATTATATTTTGGGATATGTGTATTAACCGTGTTGATAACTATGAATATTATCAACAATATCAACAATAAAAAAAATGTATCACAAGAAAATATAGATAAATCAAATTTATTAAAGGAAAGAAATTTGAGTCAAGTCTTCACAGAAGAATTGGGTTTATTTGGAAATAATTTAAATGAATTCTTGCAAGATGTGAGAATTATAATAGCTAATACATATTCTTTATCACAAAAACTTAATGAAAATACAAACATAATATCAAACAATGTATATAATAACTCACTGTCATTTGATGAAACTCTATCTTCAATAGATGATTTATCTAAAACAATGCAGTATCAAGTAAATGAAATAAATAAGCTTGAGGATACATCTAAAATGTTATTTGAACATGCAAGTATATCTAAGGATAACTCAGAAAGAGCTATAAATGAAGTTGAGAATATGAATAATACTATAAAATATAATAAAGAGGTTTTTACCAAGGTAGTAAATTTATTAAAACAAAGCAAAGATACTGGAAATAATATGGCAGATGAAATAATAACTTTAACTAAAGAAGTGAAGGACATATACAATATAACGGATGAGGTAGAGAATATATCAAAACAAACTAACTTATTAGCTCTTAATGCAGCAATAGAGGCAGCAAGAGCAGGAGAAGCAGGACGAGGTTTTGCTGTTGTAGCTGATGAAATAAGAAAGCTTGCAGTTCAATCTTCAGAATCTGTAGCTAAGATATCTCAAATAATAAATTCAGTAACAGATAAAATAACTTATATATCTAATAAAATGCAAAGTGAAATGAATACGATAAACAAAGATATAAGTATAGCAGATGAATCTATAGATTCTTTAGGAAATATATATACGAAATCAGAAGAAGTTATAACGGATGTTAGAAATATATATGAAAGCTCTAACAAACAATTAGGACTAACACAAGAAGTAAATCAAATAATAAAAGAATTTACATACATAGTAGATGAAACAAATAAAGTATCTTCTAAAATAAACGAAGATGGAATAGAACACTCATCTACAATACAATCAATAGCATCATCTATTGCACAGCTTGAGGATATGTCTAATGACACATATAAATATATGAAAAAATATCTAGATAGCTTTAAATTAGATGAAAATATAAATAATAGAATATCAGATGCATTTGATATATTAAAAGAAATAGCTAATGAAAAAAATATTTTATCAAAAAACAGTAATACTAATCTTAGAAGCAATTTAAAGAATATAGCAAAATTGAATCCTTATTTTGAAGTTATATGTATTCTAAATAAAGAAGGATATAGTACGGTATCAAATATAGACGAAGAAGATTTTATTCAAAACTTTAAACACAGAGATTACTATAAAGAATCAATAAAAGGAAATGAATTTAAATCAAATCCATATATATCAGTAGATACTGGACATTATTGCGTAGCTATAGCGATACCTATAAAAGACAATGATCAAAACATATCAGGATGTATAATGGCAGATGTAATAGTAGGATAGTATATCAAAATATTTCTTGGGAAATAGTACAATAAATTGTATTATTTTACCTAAAACAACAATAATCTGGTGTGATATTTTATTAAAATATACAAATACTATAACTAAATATTATGAAAAGGAGTGGCTAAATATGAAAAGGCTAGCCTTGGTTTTAGTTATAATAGGAGCTTTAAATTGGGGATTAATAGGTTTATTAGAGTTTGATTTAGTAGCATCATTATTTGGTGGATCTAATTCATTTTTAAGTAGAACTATATATGCCTTAGTCGGAATAGCTGGTATATATGCCATAACTTTATTATTTAATTATAAAGAAGATAGAGATCGTATATAAATAAACAAAAAATAGAAGGATTTATCCTTCTATTTTTGTATGCAATTTAATAATGATGTAAATAATATAGTAAAGAAAGGGGATGGTTATGTGCAAACAAAAAAAATATGTTACATATGCAATAAAGAATCTGACAAAGGGATAGATATATTGGGAAGTTATATATGTAGAAATTGCGAACAAGAAATGATAGATGAAGAAGGAAGCGAATTAAAGATGGAATACTATAAAAGCAAAGTGAAAAGTCTGTGGAGGAATAATTTATCTTAGATATTAAAAGCTATACTTTAAGTATAGCTTTTTTGTTATAATGAACTAGATATATACTTATAAAAATTTCTTCTTAAGCGAAAATTATGCTTATTAAAATACCGCTATTTAGTCAATATTTTAATAAAACTAAGTATTACATTTTATTGAATATCCTAAAACTTTTAAACTCCCTACGGTCAAACAAAAAAGTTTTTAAACGGATATTCAAACAATGTAATACAAGTTTTATAGAAAAATATTAACAAAAAATAGCTAACATTTTAATAACCATAATTTTTAGTGACGTGTTTTGTATATAAATATTGAAGTAGAATAAAGTTAAAATTAAGCGGAAAAATAAAATTTAAAGGTGATAGATCGTGAATAATACTCCTATAATAAATAAACTCAATGATATAAAAAATAGTGAAATAATATCTTTTCATGTTCCAGGACATAAAAATGGAAAGATATTTGATAGATTAGGCTATAGTGATTTCAAAAATAGTATAGTTAATATAGATACAACTGAAATACCTGGAACAGATAATTTACATTCTCCTGAGGAGATAATTAAGAAATCTCAAGATATAGCTTCGAAGGTATTTAAATCAGATCAGACATTCTTTTTAGTAAATGGAACTACGTGTGGGATACAGGCTGCTATAATGGCTGTATGCTCCTTAAAAGACAAGATAATAGTCAATAGGGATTGCCACCAATCTGTCATAAATACCTGTATATTAGGTGATATAGAGCCTATATACGTAACCCCTAAAATAGATATGAGCAGTGGTATATCTCTTGGGGTAAAATTAGATGATATAAAAAGATTAATTGAAGAGGATGAAGGAATAAAAGCTGTACTTATAACATCGCCTACATACTATGGAATAAATACTGATATAAAGTCAATATCGGATTATCTACATAAAAAAAATAAAATATTAATAGTAGATGAAGCACATGGATCTCATATAGGTCTGAATGATAGACTTGGAATGAGTGCTATAGAGCAAGGAGCAGATATATCTATTCAAAGTACTCATAAAACTCTTCCATGTTTTACTCAAGCATCAATGATTCATATCAAATCTGATAGAGTTGATATAAATAGATTAAAATCATTTCTTAGAATGGTTCAATCATCGTCTCCATCTTATATGCTGATGTCATCTATTGAAATGGCAGTAGAGATATACAGCAAACATGGTAAAGAATTAATGGAAGAATTAATATACAATATAGATAAAACTAAAGACTATATAAAAAAATTAAAGAACATATATTTATACAATGATAAAGGTAATGATATAACAAAGATGTATATTATAACTAAGAATCTAAAGAGAGCAGGATATGAAGTAGAAGATATATTTAGACAAAAGTATAACATACAAGTGGAATTATCTAATCCATATGGTGTATTATTAATATGTAGCATAGGAAATGATAAAGATGACTTTGAAAAATTAAGACAAGCATTAAAATATATAGATAATGAAATTGGGGATGAAGATTTACTAGAGTCAGATTATCCAAATTACATTCCTAAAAAAGCTCTTAACCCTAGAGAAGCCTTCTATTCAAACAGAAAAAGTATACCTATAGAAGATTCAATAGGGAAAATATGTGCAGAATATATAATTCCATATCCACCCGGTATAAGCTTATTATCTCCTGGAGAAATAATAACTAAAGAAGTAATAGAATATGTACAAAAGTGGAAAAAAATAGGTATGAATGTTACTGGAATGGATGATAAAAATTTAGATTTCATAAAGATAATAGACTAGAGGTGATATTTTGAAAGGATTATTTATAACTATAGAAGGACCCGATGCATCGGGAAAGTCTACTCAAATAAAATTATTAAAGGATTATTTACAAAATAAAGGACATGATGTAGTACTTACGAGAGAACCTGGAGGAACTAAAATAAGTGAAAAAATAAGAAATATAATACTGGATAAAGAAAATAAAAGTATGCATTCACGAACAGAGGCCCTATTATATGCAGCGTCAAGAGCTCAACATGTTGAAGAACTTATAAAACCGGCATTAAAAGAAAAGAAAATAGTAATATGTGATAGATTCGTAGATTCAAGCCTTATATATCAAGGAATAGGTAGAAATTTGGGAATAGAGAATATATATGATCTCAATTTGTTTGCAATGCAGGATGTAATTCCAGACCTTACTTTACTATTTGACATAGATATGGATAAAGCAAAAAAGAGAAAAGAAAATAGAGGGAATTTAGACAGATTAGAAAGCGAGAAAGATACTTTTCATGAAGATGTGTTTAATGGGTATAAAAAATTGAAAGATCTGTATCCGAAAAGAATTAAGCAAGTAAAAGCTAATGGATCTATAAAACAAGTTCATGAAAAAATAATAAATATAATAGATACTTTTTTGGAGAATTAAAATGTATTTTGATAATATAATAGGTCACGATAGAGCAAAACAATTTATTTTAAATTCCATGAAAAAAAATAGAATAAGCCATGCGTACTTATTTGAAGGTCAAAGTGGAATAGGAAAGATGATGTTTAGCATGGAACTATCTAAAATGATTCTTGGAACTGATAATTTAGAAAATAACCCTGATTTTAAAATACTAAAACCAGATGGATCTTCATTCAAAATAAGTCAAATAAGAGATATGCAATTAGATATAATAATAAAGCCATATAAAAACAAAAAAATATATATACTAGAAGACGCTCATAAGATGACAGTACAAGCTCAAAATGCTTTATTAAAAACCTTAGAGGAGCCACCTGAATTTGCTTTAATAATATTAATAGTTGAGAACTCTAGCTCAATACTAGATACTATAAAATCAAGATGTGAAGTAGTGAAATTTTCACCACTTACACAGATACAAATACAAAACTATCTTATAGATAATAAAAATATAGATAGTAAAAGAGCAAAAGTTATGGCTTCATTTTCTATGGGAATATTATCTAAAGCGTTAGATCTATGCTATAGTGAAGAATTTAATAATAAAAGAAATGAAGTGCAGGAATATTTAAATATAATACAATCTAGAGATTTAATAAATATGTATACTATTAATACAAAAATAGAAAAACATAAATCAAATTTAAATGAAATTATGGATATATTAATAACTTATTTTAGGGATATACTAATGGTAAAACAAGGTGTAGATGAGAGTCTTATAATAAATTTAGATCAAATAGAATTTTTAAGTAGTCTAAGTAAGAAATTCACTTATTTCCAAATCTCAAATATTATTGATATAATAGATGAAAGCAATAAAAAGCTTATGAATAATTGTAATTTCAATATGGTAATAGGAACGATGATTTTAAATATATACGAGGTGATTAAATGATAAAAGTTGTAGGGATTAGATTTAAAAAAGCAGGTAAAATATATTATTTTAACCCGCTTGAATTTGATGTTAAAAAAGATATGAATGTTATAGTAGAAACAGCAAGAGGGCTTGAATATGGAAATATAATAGTTGGACCTAAAGAAGTTAGCGAGGAAGAAATAGTAGCACCTCTTAAACCTATTGTAAGAATATCTACAGAAGAAGATACTAATATATATAATGAAAATAAACAAAAGGCCAAACAAGCTTTCGATATTTGTGTTGAAAAGATAAAAGAATATGAACTTGATATGTATTTAATAGATTCGGAATATACGTTTGATAGAAATAAACTTATATTTTATTTTACAGCAGAAGGCAGAGTGGACTTTAGAGATTTAGTTAAAGGACTAGCAGCAATATTCAAAACTAGAATAGAACTAAGACAAATAGGAGTAAGGGATGAAGCTAAAACAATAGGCGGACTTGGACCTTGTGGAAAGCCTCTTTGCTGTTCTACTTGGCTTGGAGATTTTCAACCTGTTTCTATAAAAATGGCAAAGGATCAAGATTTATCACTTAATCCAAGTAAAATATCTGGAATATGTGGAAGATTATTTTGTTGCTTAAAGTATGAGCACAATACATACAGTAAGATATTGGAAAGAATGCCATCTGTAGGAACTATAGTAATGACTCCTGACGGAAAAGGAAAAATAACATATACTAATACTTTAGCAGAAAAAGTAAAGGTTGAAATAGATAAAGGAAAAAAATCCGAAAGTCACGTATATGAGATTCACGAAATAAGCGTTATAAAAGAAGCTAAAAAGTGTGGAGGATGCTGCAAGAAAAATGAAGAAATAGACCCTCTAACTTTAAAAGAACTTAAAATGCTAGAAGATTAATTGTAAATTTTTAGCTTGATTTTAATGAAAAAGGAGAACATGATGGATATAAAGTTAAAAGACAGTGAGAGAATAGACGATCTTCAAATAAAAGGGCTTAAAATAATTCAAGATAAAGAAGGATTTTGCTTTGGAATAGATGCAGTACTTCTTGCAAATTTTAGCAAAGTTAAAAACAATGCTAAAGTGGTAGATTTAGGAACGGGAACGGGTATAATACCTATACTAATAGCTGGTAAAAGTAAAGCTAAAGAAGTAATAGGTGTTGAAATTCAAGAAGAAGTTGCCGGGATGGCAAACAGGTCTATAAAACTCAATAATTTAGAGGATAGAGTCAGAGTAGTAAATGAGGACTTAAAGAATATAGATAGTATACTTGAAGTTAATACATTTCATGTAGTAACTTCTAATCCTCCTTATATGAAGCCGGATGGATTAAAAAATATTAATAATAAAAAAGCTATATCAAGGCATGAAATAACGTGTAATCTAGAAGATGTTATAAAAGCAGCATCTAGACTATTGATGCACCATGGCAAATTTTTCATGATACATAGACCTATAAGAATAGCAGATATAATAACTATATCTAGAAAATATAAATTAGAGCCAAAAGAAATACAGTTTATTCATCCTAAAATAGACAAGGCTCCTAATCTAATGATGATTGCATTTACAAAGGCAGGAAAACCAGAGCTTAAAATACTAGATCCTCTTTATGTATATAAAGAAGATGGAGAATATACAGATAAAATAAAAGAAATTTATTCAAAACAAGATATAGGAGAGAATTAAATGAAGGGTAATCTTTATGTATGTGCAACGCCAATAGGTAATTTAGAAGATATAACTATAAGAACATTAAATATATTGAAAGAGGTAGATTTGATAGCTGCAGAGGATACTAGGCACAGTATAAAGCTTTTAAATCATTATGATATATCAAAACCTCTTACAAGCTATCACGAACATAATAAAGACGGTAAAGGCAGAGTTATAATAGAAAAAATATTAAATGGACAGAATGTAGCCATAATTACTGATGCTGGTATGCCTGGGATATCTGATCCAGGAGAAGATCTTATAAGGCAAGCCATAGATGAAGGTATAAAGGTAAATGTACTTCCAGGAGCTACTGCATTTGCAACTGCACTTGTTGGAAGTGGTCTTAAAACGAGAAAATTTGCATTTGAAGGATTTTTAAATAGAGATAAAAAGGTAAGACGACAAGAATTAGAAGAATTAAAACATGAAAGAAGAACTTTAATATTTTATGAATCTCCTCACAGATTAAAAAACACGCTTTCTGATATATTGAACATATTAGGAAATAGACAAATATCAGTGTGTAGAGAAATTACTAAAAAATATGAAGAGATAATAAGAACTAGTGTTGATCAAGCTCTAAATATATTTAAAGAAAGAGAAATAAAAGGAGAATTTGTTCTTATACTAGAAGGTTTTACCGGAGAGATACAGAACTTAAATGATAATGATAATTTAAGTATACTTGAATACGTAACAAAGCTTATAGATGATGGAATGAGTAAAAAAGATGCTATAAAACATGTTGCAAAAGAAAGAAAGTTACCTAAAAATGATGTTTATCAAGAAGTATTAGACATATAGTATATAAAAAAAGTCCCCTAGGGGACTTTTTATCTTAATAAAATCATATAATTTTCAACAGCCATGCATCAGCATGAAGCGAATTTTATTTCATTTCAGATAATTTTGCTACACAATCAGGACAGATGTTCTTTCCGCTGAAATGTTGAATATCTTTTGCATTTCCGCAGAATATACAAGCTGGCTCGTATTTTTTTAATATTATACTTTCACCATCAACATATATTTCTAAAGCATCTTTTTCTGCTATGTTTAAAGTTCTTCTTAATTCGATTGGGATAACAACTCTTCCTAATTCATCAACTTTTCTTACTATTCCTGTAGATTTCATTATTTTACCTCCTATAGTATAAAACTAACAACATTTTTCGACAATTTATATATTTAAATAATAGCAAGGATGTCAATAAAAGTCAATAGAAAGTGTGAAATAAGTTTGAAATTAACGTAAATTTAACAAATGGGGTGATATTAAATTGAAAATAAATAATGATTTGATTAATGATTTTAAAAAGGTTAATTATCAATTAAAAACAATACATAAGCCTCTAAAAAATATAGGATTTGAAAAAATTCGACAAGGATTAGATATAAAAACTATGGAAAAGCTTGGAAAGGAAGATCTTACAAAAATTAGAAAAAAAGGAGATATAATAGGTGTAGATGGAAGTAAAAATAAAAAAGGAAATCTACATCCCCATTACTTGGTAGCTATAAGTGCACTTGCAAAGAGTATGGATTTAAGCAAAGAACCAACAGTATTATATCAAGTGTTTTCTCCATTAATAGACAAACTCAACAGTGAAAAATCTAAAGAAAAAGAAGAAAATATAATGGCGGAGTTAGAAGTACAAGTTGCAATCCAAAGTATAGAAAAATATAATCCACATATTATAATGATGGATGGCTCATTAATGACATACAGAATAAAATGCTATGAAAAATGGAAAGATCTTAAAAGAGAATGTATAGAAAACAACATACTTTTAATGGGTGTAATAGAAGAGATAAAAACCAAAGAAATAGTACAAGTATTAAAATCAAAAAATATAGATATAGGTGAGGATGTATATGATAAGGAAGTGCTGTTTGGATTACTAAATGAAGGCGAATATATAAATATATTGCCTGAAAAATCTAGAAAAGCAAAAGAGAATATAGATTGCTGTTTTTTGAGAACATCATCAGATCCTAGTGCTATAGCCATGGATTTTTTATCAGTTCAAAAGGAACATATGCAACAGTTTTGCGATGTAGTATATACATTAACTCCTAAAAATTCAAGGGGAATACCAATATGGCTTGATATTGTGGACAAAGAAGTAAAAATAACTGATGAAATGATGAATGCTTTAATAGATACATATATAGATAAAGATCTATCTAATCTATTTATTAAACCTAAAAGAGAAGAAAGAAGCTTGTAAGGAGGAGAATTAATATGCAGGTTGTAGGTATTACTACACAACAGGAAGTAAGTGTTGTAACTAAAAAAAGACCATTTAAAATAAATGAAATAATAGTTATAGAAGATGATTATCAAAAAAATCAATTGGGCGAAGTTTTTGAAACAATGTCATACAACCGATACATACCACTTAATATAAATGGCGGACTTATAGATTCTAATGTATTAAATTCACTTAATCAATTAGGATATAAAGTAGGGGAAGAGACTATGCACTTAGCTAAAATAAGACTTTTAGAAGAAGCAGAGTACCCTATATGTACAGGAGCGAAGGTTAGAAAACCTCACTTTAAAGAAGTGAAAGATTTATTTATAAAGTGTGAAAAAGATGATGGATTATTGCTTGGAGAAATAAAATCAACAGAAGATATGGAAGATAGTATGGAAGATGACCTGAAGGATAGCTTCTGTCTATGGAATAAAGAAGGAGTAACAAAACAAAGAGGAGTTCCATTTATATTTGATATAAAGAAGATGCAACAATATCCTCATATAGGTATATTTGGAGGTTCAGGTTCAGGTAAAAGTTTTGGTAGTAGAGTTATACTTGAAGAAATTATGAAACTTAACATACCTACAGTAGTATTAGATCCGCACTTTGAAATGGATTTTTCAAATAAATGTCTTGATTTAGAAGAAAAATATTTAAGTGACTTTAAAAATAAATTCACTATATATCAAATAGGAGTAGATGTTGGAGTAAAATTTGAAGATTTAAATAAAAATGAACTAAAAAAATTACTAACAGCATCAGGGAATATAACGGACTCTATGAGCAATGTAATAGATAATATATACAAAAAAAGAGATACATACATGACATTTTTAAAAAGACTTGAATATCTAGCAGAAGGTCAAAGATTAGGATCTGAGAAAAAAATATATGAAAAAATGAATACAAGTGAAGAGGTATATGAAAAGAAAAAATACTCTGATATACAAAAATTATTTTTAGAATACAATATAAAGTGTCCTGCAGCATCTGTAAGTGGAGTTATATGGAGACTAACTAGACTTTATAATGAGGGAATTTTTTCAAAGGATATACAGCCTATAGAAAATAGCATTAAAGAAGGTAAATTAATAGTCATACAAGGTGACATGAGACTTATACAAGTGTTTTCTACATATCTTTTAAATAAACTATATCACAAGAGAAGAGATTATAAGGATGCTAAATATAAGGAAGTAGAAAATAGTGAATTTTTTCCACCGTTTATAATAGTAACCGATGAAGCACATAATTTTGCTCCAAAGGGATATGAGTCTCCATCAAAATCTATAATAAAAGAGATAGCTCAAGAGGGAAGAAAATATGGAGTGTTCTTAATACTTGCAACACAACGACCTACTCTATTAGATGAAACTGTAACTGCACAGTTAAATACTAAATTCGTATTTAGAACTGTAAGAGCTTCGGATATAGGTACTATAAAAGAAGAAACAGATATAAATGCAGATGAAGCAAAAAGACTTCCTTATTTGAGATCTGGAGATACATTCGTATCATCAGCAATAATTGGAAGGACAATACCAGTTAGAATAAGAATGGCTAAGAGTACAAGCCCTCACACAGAAAATCCTTTTGATGAATTAAGTATGTTTATAGAAAACTCAAAGAACAAGATATTTGATATTATAAAAAATAGATTTCCAATAAAAGAAATGGAACTTGATGATATATTAATAACTCTTGAGCGAAATGATGTAAATATGAATATAAAGCAGTTAGAGAATGAACTTGATAGATTGGTTGATGATAAAAAGCTGATAAAGGGAGAGAATATGTGGGGATATTTTTATGATATTGTGGATAAATAAAATTTAAAAAAAAGAATAGTTTCATTCTAAATCTAAAAATTGTTTTGTTGCCTAAATACATTATTGGAATAAGTATTAGACGAATTTTGCATTTCTCGGGAAATATGTTTGAAAGGGGAATAAAATATGATAGATTGTCACATACATATATCTCTTGATGGAATAGATTTCAAAAAAGCAAGAGAAAACGGAAAAAGAGAAGAAATATTTGATATTATAAGAAAAACATTAAAAGAATATAGAAAAAGGGGAATTTATGTTTTAAGAGATGGAGGAGATAATTTAGAAATATCTTGTACAGCTAGAAAAATAGCTAAAGAAGAAGGAATTATATTAAAATCGCCTGTTAAAGCTTTATATAAAAAGGGTATGTACGGAAATTTTTTAGGGGAAGAATTAGAGGACCTATATGATTTTAAAAAAATATTTAAGTACTTAAAAATCAAACAATTGGATCACTTAAAAATAATATTAAGTGGACTTGTAAATTTTAAAAAATATAAAGATGTTGGAGAATTACAATTTACACAAAAAGAACTTAAGTATATTGTTGATTTAGCAAAGGATAGTAATATACCTACTATGGCTCATGTAAATTCACCATATGGGGTAAATATGGCAGTTGAATGTGGTATTGATACTATAGAGCATGGATATTTTATAACTCAAAGAGAACTTTATAAAATGAAAGAAAAAGATACTATATGGATACCAACATTATCACCACTTGGAAATCTCGTGATTAATAAAGATAAAAGATTTGAAGAAAATATAGATGTAATAAAAAGAGTATATGAAGAACATTTAAGCAGTGTGAACTTAGCATATGAAATGGGAGTTAAAATGGCTGTAGGGAGCGATAGTGGGTGTTATGGAGTAACACATGTAGATGGAACCTTTGATGAAATAAATCATTTAGTAAAAGCGGGGATAAAAAAAGAAGAAGTAATTAGAATGGGTATAGAAAATGGAATAAAAGTTTGTAATTTAAGTGAAAGTGAAAAAGAATATTTAAATTATTTGCAATAAGATTGTTAAGGGAAAGAATCATAGTTTAAGACTTGATCAAAATTTGATTAAGATAAGACATCAAAAGGAAAAAGGTTAAGCATGATTTATAATAAAATCTTGAAATTTAATTTTTACAACTTTTTTACAATAAAAATATAATTCCTATATATTTGATTTGTATAATGAATTTAACGAAAGAAATTAAATATATAGGGGGAAATTAATTATGAAATTTATGAAAATGAAAAAAGGATTACCAATAGCATTAATAGCAGGAATGTTATTAACAGGAGGAGTACAAAGTTTTGCAGCAATGAACAATGTATC
>NZ_JBBMMD010000033.1:0-746 GCF_037844525.1 Tepidibacter sp. Z1-5
CTGAGCTATAAGCCCCAATAATTGGTCGAGGTGGAGGGACTCGAACCCCCGGCCCCATGGTCCCAAACCACGTGCGCTACCAAACTGCGCTACACCTCGATTTTTGAATAAAATGGCGGAGAAGGAGGGATTCGAACCCTCGCGTCCCGTAAAAGACCTACTCCCTTAGCAGGGGAGCCTCTTTAGCCACTTGAGTACTTCTCCATTTTAAACATTTTTATTTACTTGGCGGAGGAGGTGGGATTCGAACCCACGGTCCCTTTCGGAATCACTGGTTTTCAAGACCAGCTCCTTAAGCCACTCGGACACCCCTCCGTGTTTATTGGTGACCCATCCGCGACTCGAACGCGGGACACCCTGATTAAAAGTCAGGTGCTCTACCGACTGAGCTAATAGGTCAAATTTAGTTGGCTGGGGATGCTGGACTCGAACCAACGCATACATGAGTCAAAGTCATGTGCCTTACCGACTTGGCGAATCCCCAGTATATGGCGTACCTGCAGGGATTCGAACCCCGGACACGTGGCTTAGAAGGCCACTGCTCTATCCAACTGAGCTACAGGTACATATTATTTTGGAGCGGGTGAAGGGAGTCGAACCCTCGCAGCTGGCTTGGAAGGCCAGAACTCTACCACTGAGTTACACCCGCATGTTATTAAATGGTGGAGGGGACTGGATTCGAACCAGTGAAAGCGATGCTAACAGATTTACAGTCTGCCCCCTTTGGCCAACTCGGGAACCCCTCC